>NZ_PKFA01000067.1:0-150461 GCF_002919275.1 Thermocrispum sp.
AGCGGGATCTCCACGTGCACGCCCGGCGGCACGTAGATGAACGACCCGCCGGACCACACCGCGGTGTTCAGCGCGGCGAACTTGTTGTCGCCCGCCGGGATCACCGAGCCGAAGTACTCCTTGAACAGCTCGGGGTGCTCCTTCAGCCCGGTGTCGGTGTCCAGGAAGATCACGCCCTGGCTCTCCAGGTCCTCGCGGATCTTGTGGTAGACGACCTCGGACTCGTACTGCGCGGCCACACCCGCGATCAGCCGCTTGCGCTCCGCCTCCGGGATGCCCAGCTTGTCGTAGGTGTTCTTGATGTCCTCGGGCAGCTCGTCCCAGCTGGTGGCCTGCTTCTCGGTGGAGCGGACGAAGTACTTGATGGTGTCGAAGTCGATCCCGGACAGGTCCGCGCCCCAGGTGGGCATCGGCTTGCGCTCGAACAGCTTCAGGCCCTTCAGCCGCTGCTCGAGCATCCACTCGGGCTCGTTCTTCTTCGCCGAGATGTCGCGCACGACGGACTCGTCGAGACCTCGCCTTGCGCTGGCACCGGCCACGTCACGGTCAGCCCACCCGTACTGGTACTTGCCCAGGGAGGCGATCGTCTCCTCCTGGGACAACGGCTGCGTGGTGGTGGTGCGCTGCTCTGCAGCGGCAGTCATGCGGGCTTCCCTTCTCCTCGGGGTCCTGCGTTGTTGACGGGAACGTGTGTGGTGCACGCCGCGTCGCCGCGGGCGATGGTCGCCAGCCGCTGTACGTGGGTGCCGAGCAGTCTGGCGAATGCCGCCGTCTCCGCTTCGCACAGCTGCGGGAACTCCGCCGCCACGTGAGCAACCGGGCAGTGGTGCTGGCACAGCTGCTCGCCCGCGCCCACCTGCTCCGTCGTGGCAGCGTAGCCCTCCCGGCTCAGCGCCGAGGCGAGGGCCTCCGCTCGCCGCGCGGGATCACCTGCCGCGGTGATCTCGGCCGCGTGCGGCCCGACCAGGGTCGCCACCCGGTGCTCGGCGAACGCCCGTACCGCCTCCGGCCCGGAGTGCTCGGCCAGGAAACGGATCGCGGCGACGGCCAGGTCGTCGTAGGCGTGCCCGAACCGGGCCCGCCCGGCATCGGTGAGCAGGAACTCCTTGGCCGGCCTGCCGCGACCACGGCGTGCCCTGGCTGAGGGCCTGCGCGCCTCGGCCTCGCCCGCGGCGATCAGCGCGTCGAGGTGCCTGCGCACCGCCGTGGGACTGATGCCGAGCCGCTGGGCGATGGCCGCAGCGGTGATCGGCCCTTTTTCCAGCAGCAGCCGGGCGACTTCCAGCCTGGTGCGGCCTTCCGGTCCCGTTTGCGCGGGCACGATCGCCGCCGCAGGCGCCTTCGCCGGTGCTTGCGGTGGTCGCTGTGCAGCGCGCCCGCGGTTTTTCACAACACAAGTGTGTCGTATTTCCTCGCGCGTGGCAAAGAGACCCCCGACACGGCGTGGCCGCGATCACCTCTCGCCCGGCCGGGGTGACCGAGTGCGACGGCTCCGGCCACACCCGGCCACCGGAAGGCCCGCCCGGACCGGCTCGCTACGCTGCCCTGGTGGCGGTCGGTGAGCGGGAACGAACGGGGACCGGTCAGGTCCTGCCGTGGTTGATCGGCCCGCAGCCTGCGCCGCTGTCCGCCGCCGAGCTGCGTGCGGTCACCACGATTCGCAGGCTGGGCATCGTCGGAGCGCTGTTCCTGGCCATCGGCTCGATCGGCGCCGGGGCGGTGCCGGTGCTCAACCCCGCCCACGACATCCCGGTCGTGCGGCTGTTCGCCAGGGCCACCACGGTGTCGCTGGCGATCGCACTGGCCGGCATGGTGATGATGGTCGCCGCCTGGCTGCTCTACGGGCGGTACGCGCGCCCCGGCCGGGAGCGGATGGCCACGCCCGCGCAGACGTTCCGCACGGTCGTCATGTGGGTGACGCCGCTGCTGCTGGCCCCGCCGCTGTTCTCCCGGGACGTCTACAGCTACCTGGCGCAGAGCGAGATCGTGCATCGCGGCATGGACCCGTACACGCTGGGGCCTGCCCAGGCGCTGGGCGTCGCCGATCCGATCACCATGGGCGTGTCGAACGTCTGGCGGGAGACGCCGGCCCCGTACGGGCCGCTGTTCTTGCAGATCGGCAGCTGGATGGCCGGGATCAGCGGCAACCACGTGGCGTTCGGCGTGCTGCTGCAGCGCGGCATCGCGCTGGCCGGCGTCGCGCTCATCGTGTGGTCGCTGCCGCGGCTGGCGCAGCGCTTCGGCGTCCAGCCGACCACCGCGCTGTGGCTGGGCGCGGCCAATCCGCTGGTGATCTTCCACCTGGTGGCGGGCGCCCACAACGAGGCGCTGGGCATCGGCCTGATGATGGCCGGGCTGGAGCTGGGACTGCGGCGGCTGCCCATCCGGGTGGCCGGGGACACCCCTCCCCCGCTGGCCAAGGGGGAGATCACCTTCATCGTCCTTGGGGCCGCGGTGATGACGCTGGCCGCCGCGGTGAAGATCAACGCCGCGCTGGCGCTCGGTTTCTTCGGCGTGATGATCGCCCGGCGTTGGCACGGCAGGTTCACCGACCTGGTCAAGGCGGCCGTCGGCCTGACCGTGGTGTTCGTGGTGGTGCTGGTCGCGGTGTGCCTGGCCACCGGCCTCGGCTTCGGCTGGATCGGCGCGCTCGGCACCCCGGGCCGCAGCCGCACGCTCATCTCCCCGGTCACGTTGATCGGGTACCTCACCGGCGGCATGGGCATCGCCCTCGACCTCGGCGTGCACACGCACGCGATCATGGACGTGTTCAGCCTGCTCGGCATGGCCGCCGCCGCGGTGATCACGGTCGTCTTGCTGCTGCGCAGCTTCCGGTGGAAGTTGCGGCCGATCATCGGCCTCGGCGTCGGGATGGGCGTCTTCATGGGGCTGCACGTGGCCACCCACCCGTGGTGGATGCTGTGGGCGGTGGTCCCGCTGGCCGCGTCGGCAGGCACCTCCCGCTTCCGCGTCGCCGCCACCATCGGCAGCGCCGTGCTGGCCGTGGCCATCACGCCCACCGGCAGCCCGTTCGACGGCCGGGGTTTCGTGCTGTCGCAGGCCTACCTGGCCGCGCTGCTGGTCGCCGTGGTGGCGCTGCTGGTGGTGCGCCGCACGGTGCCGCTGTGGCGTGACCCTGCGGCGCGGGCCACCACCGGACAGGGTGCTTCGGCGGACGTGACGGCGGAATCTAGGCTGGCTAATCGTGAGTGAGCCCGCGCTGCAGATCTCGGGGCTGGTGAAACGATTCGGCTCGGCCGTCGCGGTGGACGGGGTCGGGCTGGAGCTGCCGCGCGGCACGCTGCTTGCCCTGCTCGGCCCGAACGGTGCAGGCAAGACCACGACGGTGGAGATCGCCGAAGGCCTGCAGCGCCCGGATGCCGGAACGGTGCGCGTGCTCGGGCTGGACCCGCACCGCGACCGCGCCCGGCTGCGCCCGCGCATCGGGGTCATGCCGCAGGGCGGCGGCGCCTATCCCGGTGTCCGCACCGCCGAGATGCTGCAGCTGGTGGCCAGCTGCGCGGCCGATCCGCTCGACGTGCGGTGGCTGCTGGACGTGCTCGGCCTGGCCAAGGCGGCACGCACCCCGTTCAAACGGCTGTCCGGGGGCCAGCAGCAGCGCTTGTCGCTGGCGTGCGCCATCGTCGGGCGCCCCGAGCTGGTGTTCCTGGACGAGCCGACCGCGGGAATGGACCCGCAGGCGCGGCGCCTGGTGTGGGATCTGCTCGCGGCCCTGCGCGCCGACGGGGTGAGCATCCTGCTCACCACCCATCTGATGGAGGAAGCCGAGACGCTGGCCGACCAGGTGGTGATCATCGACCGGGGCCGGGTGGTGGCCCAGGGCTCCCCGGCGGAACTGACCGCCTCCGACGGCGACGCCGAGCAGCTGACGTTCCGCGCCCGGCCGGGGCTGGACGTCGGGCTGCTGATCGAGGCGCTTCCCGAGGGCTACACGGTCACCGAGACCGCCCCGGGGTCCTACCGGGTGACCGGCAAGATCGATCCCCAGGTGGTGTCCACCGTGACCGCGTGGTGCGCCCAGCACGGCGTGCTCGCCGAGCAGCTGCACGTCGGCTCGAAGGACCTGGAGGACGTCTTCCTCGAACTCACCGGGCGGGAGCTACGCGCATGACCACGTTCGACGGCTCGTTCCGCCCCGGCACGTTCACCCCGGCGCCCGGGCGCGGCAGCACCTGGCGGATGCTGCGCACCCACGCCAAGGTGGAGACGCTGCTGACCTTGCGGCACGGCGAGCAGATCCTGCTGACGCTGCTCATCCCGCTCGCGCTGCTGATCGGCATGACCGTGCTGGACCTCGTTCCCGCCGATCAGCTGGACGACGCCGATCCGGTCGGCTGGACCACCCCGAGGATCCTGGCGCTGGCGGTGATGTCGTCGGCGTTCACCGGCCAGGCGATCGCGCTGGGCTTCGACCGCAAGTACGGGGTGTTCAAACGGCTGGCCGCCACCGCACTGCCGCTGTGGGTGCTGATCGGCGGCCGGATCGTGGCCGCGCTGTGCGTGGCGACGCTGCAAGTGCTGATCCTCGGCGGCGTCGCGGCCGCACTCGGCTTCCGGCCGGTGCTCGCGGGCGTCCCGATGGCCGTGGTGCTGGTGCTGGCCGGCATCGTCGGCTTCGGCGCGCTGGGTGTCCTGCTCGGCGGCTCGCTGCGGGCGGAGATCGTGCTCGCGGTGGCCAACCTGCTGTGGTTCGTCCTGCTGCTGGCCGGGGGCATCGTGCTGGCGCCGGAAAGCCTCCCGCCCGGACTGTCCACCGTGGCCGAGTTCCTGCCGTCCGGTGCGCTGGCCGAAGGACTGCGGGCCGCCCTGATGCACGGCGCCGCGGCATGGGATTCCGTGGCCGTGCTCGTCGTCTGGGGCGTCGTCGGCGCAGCTCTTGCCACCCGTACCACGAAGCTCACCTGACGTCACCCGACGTGGCCCAGCCCGCATCGGACCGGCCCGGCGGGCCGCCCGGACCGGCTGCTGCCTACCATCGGCTCGTGCAGCGTCTCGCCGAACTCGTCGCCCGGTTGCCCTATCCGTCGGCCCGGCTCCAGTACGTCGTCGGGCTGCTTGTCGTCATCACCCAGACCACGATCGGGGTCACCGGCTCGGTGGTGCGCGTGACGGGATCCGGCCTCGCCTGCAGCACCTGGCCGGGCTGCCACGAGGGGACGATGTTCCCCACCGAGCACCCCGAGTACGAGACGCTCAACCAGTGGATCGAGTTCGGCAACCGACTGCTGACCGTGGTGGTCACGCTGACGGCGCTGGCCGCGGTGGTCGTCGCGTGGCGTATCCACCTGGCGCACGGCCGCCGTCGGGTGCTCGGCCTGGCCGTGGCGGCGCTGGCCGGCACCGGCTTCCAGGGTGTGCTCGGCGGTATCACCGTGCTGGCCGGGCTGCTGTGGTGGACGGTGGCGCTGCACTTCCTGGCCACGGCCGTGCTCGTCTGGATCGCCGTGCTGCTACTCCGCGGCTTCACCGAGGGCGAGCGGCAACCACGATGGCTGATCGGCTCGGTCAGCCGCCGCCTGCTGCAGGCGCTGACGGTGGCGCTGACCGCGCTGCTGGTGGTCGGCACGATGGTGACCGGCGCGGGCCCGCACGGCGGTGACCCGGACACGCCGCGGCTGGACATGTCGATCGACGTGCTGGCCAAGGTGCACGGCGGGCTGCTGGTGGCCTTCCTCGCGGTGCTGACGGTGCTCGGCCTCTCGTTGCTCCGTTCCCTCGCGCCGCGACCGTTCGTCGTCGCCTATGCGCTGGTGTGGGTGGCATCCGTGGCGCAGGGCTTCCTCGGATCGCTGCAGTACCAGCTCGGCGTGCCGGAGGAGCTGGTCTCGTTGCACGTGCTCGGCGCCGCGCTGGTGGTGATCTGCACCGCCCGGCTGTGGTGCGCCGCGCGTGACCGCGGACCGGCACCGCAGGTTCCCGACACCGAGCCCGCACCGCCGGAGTCGGACCAGCCGGTGGCCGTCTGAACTCGGCGTCGGGAGCAGCGTCCTGGGCTCAGGACAGGGCGATGTCCCTGGCCGCCTTGGCCATCCGGTCGGCGGCGGGACGGCCGCCGAAGGCGAACCCCAGTGACGGCTCGGTGAGTTCCAACTCGAGCAGCAACGGCTCGCCCTCGTCCGATCTGACCACGTCCACCCGGGCGTAGAGCAGCTCACCCCGGTCCATGCCCAGCAGGTCCGCGGCGACGTCCACGGTCCGGTCGGCGAAACGCACCACGTCCGGGGTGGCCTCGACCGGCATCAGCGTCTCGGTCGCGAACAATCCGGAACCGTCCAGCCAGGCCCCGGGGACCAGCAGCGGACCCTTCACGTAGGTGTGGGACAGCTCGCCGGCGATGAACACCACGGCCGTCTCCCCGTGCCGGTCGACGGTTGACTGGTACGGCTGCACCAGGGCGCTGGTGCCCTTGCCGTGCAGCGTGGCCAGATGCTCTTCGGCGTGCCGCCTGGTGCCTGCCGGGAACCGCTGCGCACCGCGGGAGCCCGCACCGATCGTCGGCTTGATCACGAACTCGGTGTCCGGCCACTCCACCGGCTGCCCCGGCTCGGCGAGCACGGTCGGCACGATGGACACACCGCGCTCCTGCAGGTCCAGCAGATACGTCTTGTCGGTGTTCCACCGCGCGACCGCGGCGTCGTTGCGCAGTCGCGGCACGGCCTCGCACCACTGCAGGAATTCGTCGCGTCGCGAGTCGTAATCCCAGGTCGCACGCAGGATGACCAAGTCGGCCTGGAGCGAGCGGGGTTCGCCCCACACCACCCAGTCTGCGATGCAGCCTGCGTCCGCCAGAGCGGCGAGCAGCACTTCCTCGTCGCCGTCGCCGCGCGGCAAGGCGGCGCACCCGGCCAGCAACACCGTCGGAGAGTCCGTCACACCGCCGAGTGTAGGCAGGACACCAACCGGTGCTGGGGAACAAGATCGCACCGCCTACTGTTCAGGCACGGTGACGAGCAGAGGGTGAACGGAGGAGAGGCACGCATGCCCAAAGGCGTTCAGGTGGTCCGGCCCGGCGGCCCCGAGGTGATGTCGTACACCGACGTCGAGGTCCGTCGGCCGGGCGAAGGGGAAGTGCTGGTCGACGTCTCCGTCGCCGGGGTCAACTTCATCGACATCTACTACCGCACCGGTAGCTACCCGGTCGACGTGCCGTTCACCAACGGCGTGGAGGGCGCGGGCGTGGTGGCCGAGGTCGGCCCAGACGTGACGGAGTTCGCGGTGGGTGACCGGGTGGCGTGGACGATGACCCTCGGCAGCTACGCCGAACAAGTCGTGGTGCCCACCGCCCACGCCGTGAAAGTGCCGGACGACGTGGAACTGGCCGACGCGGCTGCCGCGCTGTTGCAGGGCATGACCGCGCACTACCTGCTGCACTCGGTGTACGCGGTGCAGCCGGGCGATGCGGTGCTGATCCACGCCGCTGCCGGTGGCACCGGAGGCATGCTCACCCAGTGGGCCAGGCACCTCGGCGCGACCGTCTACGCGACGACCTCCCCGGAGAAGCGCCAGGAAGCGCTCGATCTGGGCGCCACCGAGGTCTTCGGGTACGACGACTTCGTCGATCGGGTGCGGGAAGCCACCGGCGGCGAGGGCGTGGCCGTCGTCTACGACGGGGTCGGCAGGGCCACGTTCGACGGCAGCCTGCAGTCGCTGCGCACGCGGGGCACGCTCGCCTTGTTCGGCGCCTCGAGCGGCCCGGTCGATCCGGTGGACCCGCAGCGGCTCAACGCCGCCGGCTCGGTGTATTTGACCCGGCCGATGCTCAAGCACTTCATCGCCACCCGCGAGGAGCTGGACCAGCGGGCGGCGGACCTGTTCGCCGCGATCGCCGCCGGTCATCTGCGGGTGCGCATCGGGAAGCGGTATCCGCTCGCCGAGGCGGCGCAGGCGCACATCGATCTGGCGTCCCGCAGGACCACCGGCAAGCTGCTGCTGGAGCCCTGACCGGGACGGCTGCGCGCAGAATGGTCGCGCAGCCCGGTACCGGCCTGCCGGCGGGCCGCCCGCGACAGACCGGGTGGCCCGCTGGCAGCTTGTTGCCTTCTGCCGCCGGTCGGTCACGCAGGGTGCCCACGCCTGGTTACTGTCGCCCCGAGGTAGGGCGACATGTGGCGGCGAGATCAAGGTGCACTGTTCGCGATCCTGATGGCGTGGGTCGGCCTGGCGCTCGCGTACTGGTTGGACGCGCCGGCAGACAGCAACGCGGGTCTTTTCGCGGTGTGGTTCGTCAGCTCGGCAAGGACCGTGGGAAGGCTGATCGGCCCCCTCCGCGCTGGGCCCGCGATCCTGTTCTGGCTGACCCATGCGATCGCGCTGGTCCTCATCTTCGTGTACACGGACGTGCTGCCGGATTTCCCGAGCGGGCCAGTCGGCATCACGGCGCTGGTGCTCACCGTGGCACTCACCGTGGCGGCGCTGTTCTCGCGAGCGAAGTACCCCCTTCGGGTTCTTCCGCCGTCCCTGGACGAAAAGGACCTGCGCGCCGTGGTCGTGCCGAAGACCGCCCCGCAGACCCACGTCATCCTGTGGCAGAACCAGCTTGCGGCCGCCATCAGACGGCTGCATGCCGCCGAGCCGTCTGCCGCTGACGCCATGGCATCGGCATTCCGGGCCTACCAGTCCCGGCACGGCATCGACACGCTTGCCACGAGTGCTGACCCGGAGTCGCTGCGCAACGCGGTGGACGACCTGCTCCGCAAGACGCAGGCCGCCTGCAACCGGGTGCCAGTGACCTCCGCGCGACACGTCGATGCGGCGAGTGCGGTCGACTACGCCCGCAGGATGGCGGACGCGGTCCTCGGCCGGCCTCGCTGAACACGAGCCCGGCCGAGGCGGGTACCGGCCGATGCGAGCGACCTCAGGAGGCCGGTGTCTTTTCTCTCGACTGCTTGCGCACCAGCCGGGCGATCAGCGGCCAGGCCAGGATGACCGTGATGACGCAGTACACCACCACGGAGAACGTGGTGTTCACCAGCCCGCTGAGGTCACCGCCGGACAGCTGCAGTGCCCGCCGCAGTTCCAGCTCCACGTTGGGGCCGAGGATGACCGCGATGATCGCGGGCAGCACGGGCAGCCCGAACCGGCGCATCATCAACCCGACCAGGCCGATCACCAGCAGCATGATCAGATCGGCCACGTCCGAGCTGACCGCGTAGGCCCCGACGCTGGCGAAGAACAGGATCCCCGCGTACAGGTACGGCCGCGGAATGCGCAGCAACTTCGCCCACAGCGGGGCCAGCGGCAGGTTCAGCAGCAACAGCAGGGTCAGCCCGACGAACAGGCTGGCGATCAACGCCCACACCAGCTCGGACTCCCGCTCGAACAGCAACGGCCCCGGCTGGATGCCGTACTGCTGGAAGGCGGCCAGCATCACCGCGGCGACCGCCGTCGTCGGCAGGCCGAGGGTGAGCATGGTGGTCAGCGTGCCCGCCGCCGACGCGCTGGCCGTCGACTCCGGGCCCGCCACGCCCTCGATGGCGCCCTTGCCGAACTCGTCGGCGCGTCGCGACAGCCGCTTCTCCGTCACGTACGACAGGAACGTCGGGATCTCCGCGCCACCTGCCGGGACCGCCCCGAACGGGAACCCGATCACCGGCCCGCGCAGCCACGGCTTCCAGGACCGCCGCACGTCCTCCCGGCTCAACCAGGGCCTGCCGACGGGAATCGGACGGCCTGCGGTGCGCCGCAGGTTCGCGGCCACCCACAGCGCCTCCCCCACCGCGAACAACCCGACCGCGACGACCACCACGTCGATGCCGTCGACCAGGTGCAGCGAGCCGAACGTCAGCCGCTGCTGGCCGGTGACCGGGTCGAGGCCGATGAGGCCGATGGCCAGCCCGATGGCCAGCGAGGCGAAGCCGCGCACCCGTGACTTGCCCAGCACCGACGTCACCGCGATGAAGGCCAGCAGCATCACCGCGACGAAGTCCGGCGCGCCGATGTTCACCGCCAGGTCCGCGACCACCGGGGCCAGCGCCACCAGCAGGATCGTGCCGACCAGGCCGCCGACGAAGTGGCCGATGGCCGCGGTGGCGAGTGCCTGGGCGCCGCGGCCGCGTTTGGCCATCGGATGGCCTTCGATCGCGGTCACCACGGCCGCGGTCTCCCCCGGCGTGTTGAGCAGGATCGACGTGGTCGAGCCGCCGAACATGCCGCCGTAGTAGATGCCGGCGAACATGATGAACGCGCCGGTCGGCTCGACGGTGTAGGTGACCGGGAGCAGCAAGGCGACGGCCATCGCGGGCCCGATGCCCGGCAGCACGCCGATGGCCGTGCCCAGCAGTACGCCCAGGCCTGCCAGCAGCAGGTTCTCCGGGGTCAGCGCGGTGGCGAAGCCGTCGAGAAGATTGCCGAGCACGTCCATTCACAGCACCCCCTCGAACGGGCCGAGCGGCAACGGCACGCCCAACCAATGGGCGAACAGGAAGTACGTCGCCACGGTCAGGCCCACCGCGATCAGGCCGTCCCGGACCGGCTTGCGGCTGCCGAGCGCGTAGGCCGAGCCCCAGAACAGCACCGTCCCGGACACCAGGAATCCGGCGGAGTCGATCAGCACGATGTTGGCGGCGAACGCGGCGGCAAGCAGCAGCACGGTGCGCCACTCCGGCGGCTCGGACAGGTCGACGTCCTCGCCGGACTCCGCCTCCCCGTGCCCGCCGCGCAGCACGTCGACGGCCAGAATCACGGCGGTCACCACCAGCAGGCCGCCGATGGCGTACGGCACCACGTCCGGGCCGATCGGCCCGACCTGGCCGACCGCGGGTGGCAGCATGGCCGCGTCGGCGATCACCAGCACACCCAGCAGTGCCAGGAATCCCGCGACGCCCAGTTCGGAATGCTCACCGAGCCATCTGCTCACGTTCCGGGCGCGGCTCATGACTGGCCCAGCCCCAGATCCCGCAGCACGCCCTCGACCTGCTCGTTCTGGTCCTTCAGGAACGTGCCGAAGTCCTCACCGGGCAGGAACGCGTCGGTCCAGCCGTTGTTGTCCAGCGCCTGCTGCCACTGCTCGGAGTCGTGCATCCGCGTGATCGTGCTGACCAGCTTCTCCCGGTCGGCGTCGCCGAGCTCCGGCGGGGCCACGATCCCCCGCCAGTTGGTGAACTCGACGTCCAGGCCCGCTTCCTTCAGCGTCGGCGCGTCGATGCCTTCCACCCGTTCCGCGCTGGTCACCGCGAGCACGCGCAGCTGCCCGGCGTCGATCTGGTCGCGCCATTCGCTCACCCCGGAGACGCCGAAGGCGAGCTTGTTGCCGAGGATCGCGGCGAGCAGGTCGCCGCCGCCGTCGTAGGAGACGAAGTTGACCCGCTTCGGCTCGATCCCGGCCGCCTTGGCGGTGAGCATCGCGGCCAGGTGGTCCGGCCCGCCGGGGGACGAGCCGCCGCCGACCGCCAGCCCGCTCGGGTTCGCCTTCCAGTCCGCCAGCAGCTGCTTGATGTCGCGGTACTTCGACTTGGCCGACACCGCGATGATGTCCGGCTCCTCGATCAGCCTGGCCACCGGCGTGGTGTCCTGCAGCGTCGCGGGCGACTTGTTGGTGAACACGCTGCCCACCACGCCGAGCCCCATCGACATGATCAGCTTGCCGTTGCCCTTCTCGCCGACCAGCCTGCCGAGCCCGACCGTGCCGCCGGCGCCGGGCAGGTTGAACACCTCCACATTGCGGGCCAGGTCGGCTTCCTCCATCACCTTGGCCGCCGTGCGTGCGGTGATGTCGTACCCGCCGCCCGGCGAGTTGGGCACCATGATCCGCAGGCCGGTGACCTCGTCCCCGGGCTCCGCACCGGCCCCGCACCCGGCGAGCAAGACCCCGGCCATGATCGCGGCGGCAACGCTGCGCACCTTCATGTCGCTCCTGTCTCTCGGTCTCGTGGGAGGGTGCCGAAAATGGTGCGGGCCGGACCGTTGTCGCGTCTGCGTTACGTCCGCTTCGGTCATTGTGGTCGTTGTGTTCACGGCCGCCCGTCTTCTCCGGGCGGAGGCAGGCGCGCCAGACTGTGTCATCCGGTGATCCACCCAGGAGGTGCACGGCGGTGGGCAAGAAGGGCTCGCTCGGCCGCAAAGTGCTCGCGCTGCAGCTGCTGATCGTGCTCGGCCTGCTGGCAGCGGTGGCGGCGGTGAGCGTCGCGCAGTCCAGCGAGACGTTCCGGCGCACCGAGGGCCGCAAGCTGCTGAGCATCGCCGAGAGCGTGGCGGCCAATCCGTCGGTCGGGCAGACGCTCAGCGTCCCGGCGGCGGCGCACGACGTCGCACCGTTCGCGGAGAACGCGCGGGCGTTGTCCGGGGTCACCGCGGTGCTCATCGCCGACCGGGACGGTCGCGTGCTGACCTCGCCCGACCCGGACGAGGTCGGCCGCCCGCTCCCGCTGGCCGAATCGGCGCGGCTCGACGGCCGCGCATGGGTCGGCGAGATCGGCGACGACATCACCGCGCGCGTCCCGGTGCTCAACGAGCACCAGCAGATCGTCGGCTACGTCGTCGCCGAGCAGGCCCGGCCGAGCGTGTGGCAGATGCTCACCGAGTCGCCCGCCGACATGCTGATCGTGCTGGGGATCGCCACGTCACTCGGGGCGGCCGCGTCGGTGTGGCTGGCCTGGTGGGTGAAGAAGCAGACCCTCGGGCTCGAGCCCGGCGAGATCGTCGGCCTGGTGGAGCATCGCGAGGCGATGCTGCACGGCATCAAGGAAGGCGTGGTCGGCCTGGATCAGCAGCACCGGGTGACGCTGATCAACGACCAGGCGGCCACCCTGCTGTCGCTGCCCGCCGACGCCGTCGGCCGTCACGTCGAGGAGCTGGACCTCAACGAGCGTTTGGTCGACGTGCTGACCGGACGGGCCGAAGGCGCCGATCAGATCGTGTTGCGTCGCGGCCGCGTGCTGGTGATGAACCGTATGCCGATCAAGCGGGACGGCGTGCCGATCGGTTCGGTCGTCACGTTGCGCGACCACACCGAGCTGGAACACTTGCGCGACCAGCTCGACGTGACACGCACGACGACGGAGACCCTGCGTGCCCAGGCGCACGAGTTCAGCAACACACTGCACACCATCGCCGGACTGATCGAGTTGGGCGAGTACGACGACGTCAAGCGCTTCGTCACCCGCCTCTCCGACGCCCGCGGGCAGCTGCAGGCCGAGGTCACTGGCAAGGTACGCAACTCGGCGGTGGCCGCGCTGCTCATCGCCAAGGCCAGCCAGGCCGCCGAACAGGGCGTGGCGTTGCGCCTGACGCCGGAGACCGAACTCGGCGACGTCGACGAGCAACTGGCGGCGGACCTGGTCACGGTGCTCGGCAACCTGATCGACAACGCGCTGGACGTTTTCCGTGGCCACCCCGCGCCGGATCAGAGCATCGAGGTGGAGCTCCGCACGGTCGACGGCCGGGTCGTGGTCCGGGTGCGTGACACCGGGCCCGGGGTGGCGCCGGACATCGCCCGGGAGGTGTTCCGGCACGGGTTCACCACCAAGGTGGCCGAGCAAGGTGGTCAGCGCGGGCTCGGGCTGGCCATCACCCGGCAGACCTGCCGCCGGCGCGGCGGCACGGTCGACGTCAGCAACGCCAACGGCGCGGTGTTCACCGCGCAGCTGCCGATCGCTCCGGGGGTGCCGGCATGATCGACGTGCTGGTCGTGGACGACGACTTCATGGTCGCCAAGGTGCACAGCGGATACGTGCAGAAGACGCCCGGGTTCCGGGTGGTCGGCACCGCGCACACCGGAGCGGAGGCCATCCGGCAGGTGGAAAGCCTGCGACCGGACCTGGTGCTGCTGGACATCTACCTGCCGGACATCGACGGTGTCAGCGTCCTGCGCGCCATCCGCGCCGATCCGGACCAGGAAACCGACGTCATCGTGATCAGTGCGGCCAAGGACGTCGACACCGTCCGGCAGGCCATGCGCGGCGGCGTGCTGCACTACCTGATCAAGCCGTTCACCTACGGGGCCCTGTACGACCAGCTGCAGCACTTCGCCGCCTTGCACGCCAAGCTGGGGGAGCTGTCCGAAGCCACGCAGGCCGACGTCGACCGGGTGTTCAGTGCCCGGCCGTCCGCCACCGGGACGCTGCCCAAGGGTTTCAGCGCCGAGACGTCCACGGTCGTGGAGCGCACGCTCAGGGCAGCCGGCTCCGACCTGTCCGCGGCGGAGTGCGCCGAGCTGACGGCGCTCTCCCGGGTCAGCGCCCGCCGGTACCTCGAGCACTTCGTCGCGACCGGGCGCGCCGAGGTACGTTTGCGCTACGGCGGGAGCGGGCGGCCGGAACGGCGTTACCGCTGGATCGGCTAGCCGGCACGGCCGCTGTGGGATCCGGGACGGTCCAGGATCACTCGGACCGGCCGACCACCACGGCCACGGCCTCGTCGGCGCGGAAACCGCCCGTTTCCGTCGAGTCCAGCTGGTCCGCCTTCAGCACCACCAGCTTGCGCGCGCCGGGCCGCATCCCTTCCAGCAGCTCACTCCAGCCGGTGTCGTCGTCGCCGGCCACCTCCAGCCGCGCCAGCTCGGGGCCGTCGGCCGACCAGTTCGTGGCCTCCGTTCCGCTGGTGACACCCACGACGACGTAGTCGTAGGACACGGTGTCGCCCTGCTCGGCGGCCGGCCCCTCCCCTTCCTCGAGGACTTTGGTCAGCGGGGACTCCGGTGCGGCGCACGGCTCGCTGGGCACGGTGATCTCCGGCTTGCGGTCCGGCTCGGCGGCCACCGTGAAGTCCTCGATCGCGCACGGCTCGCTGCCCTGCTCGTCCGCCGGCGCGGCACTGCTCGGCGCGTCGATGGTCAGGTCGGGCTCGGTACCTGGGGGCAGCGGCGAGGGCTCCTCCAACGACGGCGAGCAAGCCGCCAGGGCCACCATCGCTCCGGCGGCGGCCACCACCGCTGCGGCACGTGCGTTCCTCATGGCTGGCAGACTATCCAGTCACCGGCGGTGAGCCGACACCGCCTCGCCGTCATTCGGTGCGGATCACTCCGAGCCGCTGAGTAGCCCTGGTCAGCGCCACGTACAGGTCGGAGTAGCCGCGCGGGCTCGCCGCGGCGATCTCCTCCGGCTCCAGCACGATCACCGCGTCGAACTCCAGGCCTTTGGCGCGCTGCACGGTCAGCACCGACACCCGCTCCCGGTGCAGCTTCGGCCGCAAGGACGACACCAGCCGCGGCGGCCCGAGCACCGCCACCGTCCCGCCGTCGGCCGCGGCCAGCTCCCGGTCGACCAGCTCGGACAGCCTGCCTACCAGGCGGTCACCGGCGATGGTCTCCTCCCACGGCGGGACCCCGGTCTCCCGCACCGACCGTGGTGGCTGCAGCGCGGGGTCGACCTTACGCAGCGCTTCGGCCGCGACCGCCATGATCTCCGCCGGGGTCCGGTAGTTGACGGTCAGTTCGGCCAGCCGCCACCGGTCGCCGACGAACGGCTCGAGCACTTCCTGCCAGGACCTCGCGCCGCCCATGGCGCCGGTCTGCGCGATGTCGCCCACCACCGTCATGGAGCGGCTGGGGCACCGGCGCATCAGCACGCGCCAGTCCATCGGGGTCAGCTCCTGGGCTTCGTCGACGATGACGTGCCCGAACGTCCAGGTGCGGTCCGCAGCGGCGCGTTCGGCGGCGGTCAGCATGGCACGGTGCGCCTCGCGCTCGGCCAGCATCTCCGCGTCCAGGATGTCGCGGACGCGCAGCCGTTCCTCGTCGGCGATCTCGTCGTCCTGCTCGAGGATGTGCAGCACGCCCTGCGCGTAGGCCAGCTGCTCCCGGCGCTCACGCTCCCGGCGCGCTTCCTCCTCGGTGCGGTCCTCGCCGAGCAACTCGGCCAGTTCGTCCAGCAGCGGCACGTCGGAGGGGGTCCACGCCCCACCGCGCTCGCGCAGGACGGCTCGCTGCTCGGCCTCGGTCAACAGCCCGTCCGCGGCCGAGGCCAGCCGAGCCGGGTCGCTCAACAGGTCGGCGAGCAGCCGTTGCGGCGTCAGCTCCGGCCACAGCGCGTCCAACGCCTTGCGCACCGCGGGAGCGTCGTGGAGCTCGGCTCGCGCTTCCGCCACGTCCTGCTGGTCCATCAGCTCGGCGTGGGGGTCCTCGCCGTCCACGAAGGGGATCTCGTCCAACCCGTCCTCGATGGCATCGGCCAGCCGTCGGGTGGCCTGCTGGGCCAGTGCGTCCAGGACGGCGTCGGCGAACACCTTGCGGGCGATGTTGTGCGGACGATCCGCCTCCCGGGCACGAGCGCGGGCGGCACGGGCGATCTCCGGGTGCAGCGTCACCGCACCGGACTCGGTTTCCAGCTCCCACGGGGCAGGCGGCACCTGCTGCCGGTCGGCCACCGCACGGCGCAGCACCTCGACCATCACCCTGCGGCCCTTGATCTCCGCCGCTTCCGGGGACTCCTGGGCCTGCGCGCGGACGCCGGGGAACAGCTCCCCCATGGTGGCCATCAGCACGCCGGTCTCTCCCAGCGACGGCAGCACCTGGCCGATGTAGTGCAGGAACGTCCGGTTGGGGCCGACGATCAGCACGCCCCGGCTGGACAGCAGCTCACGGTGCTCGTACAGCAGATACGCCGCGCGGTGCAGCGCCACGGCGGTCTTCCCGGTGCCCGGACCACCTTGCACCACCAGGACACCGCCCATCGGGGAACGGATGATCTCGTCCTGCTCGGCCTGGATGGTGGCGACGATGTCGCGCATCTGGTCGCCGCGCTGCCGGTTCAGCGCGGCCAGCAACGCCGCCTCGCCCGCCAGGCCGAGGTCGGAGCCCTGCTCGTCGGAGTCGAGGTCCAGCACCTCGTCGTCGTAGCCGACGACCTCGCGCAGCCTCAGCCGTACGTGCCTGCGCCTGCGCACTCCTTGCGGTGAGGCGGCCGTGGCCAGGTAGAACGGCCGGGCGGCGGGCGCGCGCCAGTCGATCAGCAACGGCTCGTAGTCGGCGTCCTCGTCGAACAACCCGATCCGGCCGATCCGCGTGATCGAGCCGTCGGTGTTGTCCAGCCTGCCGAAGTACAGGCCGGCCTCGACCCCGTTGAGCTGCGCGAGCCGCTCCCGGTACATCGCGGCCGCGACTTCCCGCTCGGTGCGCGCCTGCGGCGCGCTGCCCGGCTGGTCGGCCAGGACCCGGGACAGCCGGACCGCGGTGTCGGCGCGTTCGGCGTCGAGTTTGGCGTACACGGTGTCGGTGTAGGCCTGCTCGGCGGCCAGTTCGGCATCGATGCCGGCGGTCGATGACGTGCGAACCTCAGCGGAGTCGGGCAAGGGAACTCCATCCTCACGAAACGCGACAGCAGCGAACGGACGTCGGGGGAACCAGGAACGAGTTGTTGCGGCCGAGTGGCCAATGATCCAAGGTACCGATTTTCACCTGCGGCCGCACGGACGACGACCGCGGCCACCCGCCGGTGCCGCCGGCCGTCAGAACGGCATGCCGAGCACCGGCAACCCGACGGCGGAGTCCACCGCGATGGCCACGAACACCACCATCAGGTACGTGTTGGAGCGGTGGAACAGCGCCATCGGCTTGGTGGGCTCACCGGCCCGAACGCCACGGTACAGCCGGTGCGCGTAGTACAGGAACCAGGCGCCTGCCACCACCGCGAACGTCCCGTACAGCCACGAGGTCGCGGGCAGCAGCAACAGCGTCCAGATCACCATCACCCACGAATAGACGAGGATCTGCCTGGCCACCGCCAGCGGGGTCGCCACCACAGGCAGCATCGGCACGCCCGCGCGCTCGTAGTCCTCGCGGTACCGCATCGCCAGGGCCCAGGTGTGCGGCGGAGTCCAGAAGAAGATGACGCCGAACATCACCAGCGCGGGCCATTCCACGGTGCCGGTCACCGCCGCCCAGCCGATCACCACCGGCATGCACCCGGCGGCGCCGCCCCACACCACGTTCTGCGGCGTGCGCCGTTTGAGCAGCAGCGTGTAGACGAAGATGTAGAACAGGATGGTCGCCACCGCCAGCACCGCGGCCAGCAGATTCACCGTCGCGTACAGCAACGCGAACGACGCGATCCCGAGCACCACGCCGAAGATCGCCGCGCCGCGCAGCGACACCGCGTCCCGCACCAGCGGGCGCCGCTTGGTGCGGTGCATCACCTTGTCGATGTCGGCGTCCAGCACGCAGTTGAGCGCGTTGGCGCTGCCGGCGGCCATGGTGCCGCCGAGCAGGGTGAACAGGACCAGCAACGGGTCCGGGAACTCCCGCCCGGCCAGGAACATCGCCGGGATCGTGGTGACGAGCAACAGCTCGACCACACGCGGCTTGGCCAGGGCGAGGTAACCAGCTATCCGGCGCCGGAGCCCGATGGCCCCGGGCGTGGCAACGGCGCGGGAGCGCTGCGTGGTGCCCGCCAGCGTCATATCGCTCCCTGGGCTGCGGTGACAAGTCGGTTGGGAACGGCACGGGTGTGCCCGGCGATCTGCCCGGCGGACGCCCGCGACCACCACAGATCGTAGTCCACCCCCTTTTTCCCGACCGTCCGGGTCAGCGACGGCGTATCACCCGTTCGGTGCGCAGCGCACCCGCGTGCCGCGTCACTGTGCACCCCGCCCTGCCTCGACTAGGCTGGAGGCGGCCGCCATGGCACACGGCCCGGGCATGCGGTGCCGGCTCGGCGCCGTCACGTGCATGCCCGCCGTCTTCCGCTTTCCGCAAGAGAGAAAAGGTTCTGGCTTCGTGTCCGACAGCGCAGACATCAACCCCTTGGTTCGCCGGAACTACCCGGCCGACTGGACCGATCTGGACACCCGCGCGGTGGACACCATCCGGGTGCTGGCCGCCGACGCGGTGCAGCACTGTGGCAGTGGCCACCCCGGCACGGCCATGTCGCTGGCGCCGACCGCCTACACGCTGTTCCAGCGGGTGATGCGGCACGACCCGAGCGATCCGGAGTGGACCGGCCGGGACCGGTTCGTGCTGTCGGCCGGGCACAGCAGCCTCACCCTCTACATCCAGCTCTTCCTGGCCGGCTACGGCCTGGAGATGGAGGACCTCAAGCAGCTGCGCAAGTGGGGCTCGCGCACCCCCGGCCACCCGGAGTACGGACACACCGCCGGGGTGGAGACCACCACCGGGCCGCTCGGCCAGGGCCTGGCCAACGCGGTCGGCATGGCGATGGCCGCCCGGCGGGAACGCGGCCTGTTCGACCCGGACGCCGCGCCCGGCGAGAGCCCGTTCGACCACTTCGTCTACGTGATCGCCTCCGACGGCGACATCGAGGAGGGCGTGACGTCCGAGGCGTCGTCGCTGGCCGGCCGCCAGGAGCTGGGCAACCTGGTGGTGATCTACGACGACAACAAGATCTCCATCGAGGACGACACGTCGATCGCGATGTCCGAGGACACCGCGGCTCGCTACGAGGCGTACGGCTGGCACGTCCAGGTCGTCGAGGGCGGCGAGGACGTGGTGGCCATCGAGGAGGCCATCAAGCAGGCGCGCGCCGAGACCGGGCGTCCGTCGCTGATCCTGCTGCGCACGGTCATCGGCTACCCCGCGCCGAAGCTGCAGAACACCGGCAAGGCGCACGGCGCGGCGCTGGGCGAGGAGGAAGTCGCCGCGGTCAAGCGGATCCTCGGCTTCGACCCCGAGCAGCACTTCGTGATCGAGGACGACGTGCTGGCGCACACCCGCAAGGCGGTGGAACGCGGCAAGCAGGCGCACGCGGAGTGGCAGCGGAAGTTCGACGCGTGGGCGGAGGCCAACCCGGAGCGCAAGCGGCTGTTCGACCGGCTGGCCGCCCGCGAGCTGCCTGCCGGCTGGACCGAGAAGCTGCCCTCCTGGGAGCCGGACGAGAAGGGCATCGCCACCCGCAAGGCCTCCGGCGCGGTGATCAACGCCATCGCCGGCGTGCTGCCCGAGCTGTGGGGCGGTTCGGCCGACCTGGCGGAGAGCAACAACACGCTGATCAAGGACGCCGACTCGTTCGGCCCGGAGAAGGCCAGCACCGGGATGTTCAAGGCCACCCCGTACGGCCGCAACCTGCACTTCGGGGTGCGCGAGCACGCCATGGGCGCGATCCTCAACGGCATCGCGCTGCACGGCGGCACCCGGCCGTACGGCGGCACGTTCCTGATCTTCTCCGACTACATGCGCCCGGCGGTGCGGCTGGCCGCGCTGATGAAGCAGCCGGTGATCTACGTCTGGACGCACGACTCCATCGGACTCGGCGAGGACGGCCCGACCCACCAGCCGATCGAGCACCTCGCCGCGCTGCGGGCCATTCCCGGCCTGAACGTGGCGCGCCCGGCCGACGCCAACGAGACGGCGGCGGTGTGGCGGCGCGCGCTGGAGATCACCGACGCACCCACCGGAATAGCGCTGACCCGGCAGAACGTTCCGGTACTTGCCAACACCTCGGCCGAAGGCGTGGCCAAGGGAGGTTACGTGCTCGGTGATTACGGCAACCCGGAGGACGAGCACGTCGTGCTCATCGCGACCGGATCGGAGGTACAGCTGGCGGTCAAGGCGGCCGAGCAGCTGGCCGGCGAGGGCATCGCGGCCCGTGTGGTGTCGATGCCCTGCGTGGAGTGGTTCGACGCGCAGGACCAGTCCTACCGCGACTCGGTCATCCCGCCGAACGTGCGGGCCAGGGTGGCCGTGGAGGCGGGTGTCGCGCAGCCGTGGCACCGGTTCGTCGGCGACGCGGGCGAGGTGGTCGGCATCGAGCACTTCGGCGCATCGGCCGACTGGCAGACGCTGTTCCGCGAGTTCGGCATCACCGTCGAGGCGGTGGTGAACGCCGCCAAGAGGTCGCTCGAGAAGGTCAAGCAGCGCAACGGATGAGAAGGGTCACCGACACCATGACTTCACCCACCCGCCTCGCCGGGTTGTCCGCCGCCGGGGTCTCGGTCTGGCTGGACGACCTGTCTCGCGAGCACATCAGGTCCGGCAAGCTGGCCCGGCTCATCGCCGAGTACCACGTCGTCGGCGTCACCACGAATCCGACCATCTTCGCCAACGCGCTCGCCAACGGGCAGGCCTACGACGAGCAGGTGCGCGAACTGGCCAAGCGCGGCGCCGACCTGGAGCAGGCGGTGCGTGAGCTCACCACCACCGACGTGCGCGACGCGTGCGACGTGTTCCTGGAGACGTTCCAGTCCACCGGCGGTGTCGACGGCCGGGTGTCCATCGAGGTGGACCCGCGTATGGCACGGGACGCCGAGAAGACCGTGGTGGAGGCGCTGGACCTGGCCAAGACCATCGACCGGCCCAACCTGCTGGTGAAGATCCCGGCCACCGAGGAGGGGCTGCCTGCCATCACCCGGGTGCTGTCCGAAGGGGTCAGCGTCAACGTCACGCTGATCTTCTCCATCGAGCGGTACCGCCAGGTGATGGAGGCCTTCTTCGCCGGGATGGAGCAGGCCAAGGCCAACGGACACGACCTGAGCCGGATCCACTCGGTCGCGTCGTTCTTCGTGTCCCGGGTGGACACCGAGATCGACAAGCGGCTGCAGGAGATCGGCACCGACGAGGCGAAGGCGCTGCTCGGCAAGGCGGCGGTGGCCAACGCCCGGCGGGCATGGGCGGCCTACCAGGAGGTCTTCGCCGGCCAGCGGTGGCAGGCGCTGAAGGACGCGGGGGCCAACCCGCAGCGCCCGCTGTGGGCGTCGACCGGCACCAAGAACCCGGAGTACTCCGACACGCTCTACGTCGACGAGTTGATCTACCCGGGAACGGTCAGCACGATGCCGGAGAAGACGCTGCTCGCCGCGGCCGATCATGCCAAGCTGGAGGCCTCCGACGACAGCGATCCGGACGAGGTCTTCCAGCGGCTGGCCGACCTCGGCGTCGACCTGGACGACGTCTTCCGGGTGTTGGAGGACGAAGGCGTGAGCAAGTTCGACAAGTCGTGGTCCGAGCTGCTGGAGACGGTCAACGGTCAGCTCGTGGCCGCCAGCGAGGGGTGAGTGTGACCGACAGCGTGACGATCGCCGCGGAGCTCGCGGCGGCTGCCGAAGGCCATGTTCAGCGGCTCGTCGAGCAGCGGGCCGCGTCCCGGATCAGCGAGCAGGATCCCACGCTGTGGGGACCGGCGGCCGAGGCCGAGGCCGCGATCCGGCTGGGATGGACGAAGCTGCACGCCACGTCGCGCGATCTGATCGGCGACGTGGCGACGTTGCGATCCGAGCTGGCAGGCGAAGGCATCGAGCGGGTGGTGCTGGCAGGCATGGGCGGCTCGTCGCTGGCCCCGGAGGTGATCAGCCGCACCGAAGGGGTCCCGCTGACCATCCTGGACACCACCGACCCCGGCCAGGTGGCCGACGCGCTGGCCGGCGACCTGAACCGCACCGTGCTGGTGGTGTCGTCGAAGTCCGGCACCACGGTGGAGACCGACAGCCAGCGCCGGATCTTCGCCCAGGCGTTCGCCGAGCAGAACCCGGGCGTCGACCCGGGGCGCCGGATGATCGTGGTGACCGACCCCGGGTCCCCGCTGGCCGAGCTGGCCGACAAGGAGGGCTACCGCAGGCTGTTCCTGGCCGACCCGAACGTCGGCGGCCGGTATTCGGCGTTGTCGGCGTTCGGCCTGGTGCCCGCCGGGCTGGCCGGTGCGGACATCGCCCGCCTGCTGGACCAGGCGGCGGTGATCCGGGAGAAGCTGGCCGCGGACGATCCGCAGAACCCGGCGATCCGGCTGGCCGCCGCGCTGGCGGCGGCGCACGACAACGGCGCGGAGAAGCTGGTCATCGCCGATCACGACTCCGGCATTCCCGGCCTGGGTGACTGGATCGAGCAGCTGATCGCCGAGTCCACCGGCAAGGACCGCACCGGTGTGCTGCCGGTGATCGTCGAATCGGTGGACGCGCCCGGTTTCGCCGACGCGGGTGCGGACGCCACCACCGTCGCCATCGGCGAGCCCGTCGACGGTGCGGCGGTGTCGGTGCGGCTGCAGCTGGGCGAGCAGTTCCTGTTCTGGGAGTACGTCACGGCACTGCTGGGCAGCCTGCTGAGCATCAACCCGTTCGACCAGCCGGACGTCGAGGCGGCCAAGAAGGCGGCCCGCGGTCTGCTCGACTCCCCCGGTGCCGAGCAGCCGGAGCCTGCGCTGACCGCAGGCGCGGTGCAGGTGTTCCCCGGGCCGGGGGTCAGCGCAGGTGGCGACCTCACCGAGACGATACGGAAGTTCGCCGAGCAGATTCCCGAGGGCGGTTACCTGGCCGTGCAGGCGTACCTGAATCGCGAGGACGATGCGTCCGCTTCGCTGCTGCGCACCGAGCTGGCCAAGCGCACCGGGCGGCAGGTGACTTTCGGCTGGGGGCCGCGGTTCCTGCACAGCACCGGCCAGTACCACAAGGGCGGCCATCCGAACGGCGCCTTCCTGCAGATCACCGGCGACTCGCCGGACGACCTGGAGGTGCCCGGCCGGCCGTACACGCTGGGCGAGCTGCAGCTGGCGCAGGCCCTCGGTGACGGCCAGGTGCTGAGCGACCTCCAGCGGCCGGTGCTGCGGCTGCACCTGGCCGACCGGGCGGCAGGCCTGGCCGACGTGGTCCGGGCGATCCAGGGACTGTGATGCCCGCCAACTGGGTCAATCCGCTGCGTGACGAGCGCGACAAGCGGCTGCCGCGCATCGCGGGGCCGTGCGGCCTGGTGATCTTCGGGGTGACTGGTGACCTGTCGCGCAAGAAGCTCATGCCCGCGGTGTACGACCTGGCCAACCGCGGATTGCTGCCGCCGGGTTTCTCGCTGGTCGGCTTCGCCCGCCGGGACTGGGCCGACCAGGATTTCGGTCAGCTGGTGCACGATTCGGTGCGCGAGCACGCCCGCACGCCGTTCCGCGAGCACGTGTGGGCCCGGCTGGCCGAAGGCATCCGGTTCGTCCAGGGCTCGTTCGACGACGACGAAGCGTTCCGGCAGCTGGCCAAGACGGTGGCCGAGCTGGACGAGCAGCGCGGCACCGGCGGCAACCACGCGTTCTACCTGTCCATCCCGCCCGGCGCGTTCCCCACGGTCACCCGGCAGCTGGCCGAGCACGGCCTGGCCGGTGGCGGGCAGCCGCCCGGGGTGTGGCGGCGGGTGGTGATCGAGAAGCCGTTCGGCCACGACCTGCAGTCGGCGATCGAGCTGAACCAGGTGGTCAACTCGGTGTTCGACGAGGAGTCGGTGTTCCGCATCGACCACTACCTGGGCAAGGAGACGGTGCAGAACATCCTGGCGCTGCGGTTCGCCAACCAGCTGTTCGAGCCGATCTGGAACGCCAACTACGTCGACCACGTGCAGATCACCATGGCCGAGGACATCGGCCTGGCCGGCCGCGCCGGGTACTACGACGGCATCGGCGCCGCGCGGGACGTGATCCAGAACCACCTGCTGCAGCTGCTGGCGTTCACCGCGATGGAGGAGCCGCTGTCGTTCGAGCCGTCTCAGCTGCGCGCCGAGAAGGTCAAGGTGCTGCGGGCCACCAAGGCGGTCGAGCCGTTCGACGAGACCACCGCGCGCGGCCAGTACACCGGCGGCTGGCAGGGCGGCGTGAAAGTGCGCGGCCTGCTCGAGGAGGAAGGGTTCGCCAAGGATTCGACCACCGAGACCTACGCGGCGGTGACGCTGGCCGTGCAGAACCGCCGCTGGGCCGGGGTGCCGTTCTACCTGCGCACCGGCAAGCGGCTGGGCCGCCGGGTGACGGAGATCGCGGTGGTGTTCAAACGCGCGCCGCACCTGCCGTTCGACCACACCGCCACCGAGGAGCTGGGCCAGAACGCGCTGGTCGTCCGCATCCAGCCGGACGAGGGGGTCACGCTGCGGTTCGGGTCCAAGGTGCCCGGCTCGACCATGGAAGTCCGGGACGTGACGATGGACTTCGGCTACGGGCACGCGTTCACCGAGTCCTCGCCGGAGGCCTACGAGCGGCTGATCCTGGACGTGCTGCTGGGTGAACCGTCGCTGTTCCCCGGCAACGAGGAAGTCGAGCTGTCCTGGCAGATCCTGGACCCGGTGCTCAAGCACTGGGAACGCTCCGGCACCCGGCCGGAACCGTACCCGCCGGGCAGCTGGGGCCCGCCGAGCGCCGACGCGCTGCTGGCCAGGACCGGACGACACTGGAGGCGGCCGTGATCGTCGACTTGCCGTCCACCACGGCGTCCCAGATCAACGCCAAGCTGGTCGACCTGCGGCTGCGTGGTGGCGCGGTGGCGCTGGGCCGGGTGCTGACCCTGGTCATCGTCACGGACGACTCCACCGAGCTGGAGGACGCCATCGAGGCGGCCAACGACGCCTCGCGCATGCACCCGGCGCGGATCATCGTGGCGGCCCGCGGATCCCGGTCCGCGGCACCGCGGATCGACGCGCAGATCCGGGTCGGCGGCGACGCCGGCGCCGGTGAGGTGATCGTGCTGCGGTTGTACGGGGCGCTGGCCAGGGAAGCCGAGACGGCGGTGATGCCGCTGCTGCTGCCGGACGCTCCGATCGTCACGTGGTGGCCGGGTGCGGGCCCGCGCAATCCGTCGGCGGACCCGCTCGGGGCGCTCGCGCAGCGCCGGATCACCGATTCGGCAGCGGAACGCAATCCCGTGCGCGCCCTGCGGGCACGGGCGGAGCACTACGCCGACGGCGACACCGACCTGGCATGGGCACGGCTGACGCTGTGGCGGGCGCAGCTGGTGGCCGCACTCGACCTGCCCCCGTTCGAGCCGGTGACCAGCGCGACCGTGACTGGGCAGTCCGACTCGCCGTCGACCGAGCTGCTGGCCGGCTGGCTGCTCGACTACCTGCAGGTGCCGGTGCGCCGGATGAAGGCCGAGGAAGGCCAGCAGGGCATCGTGGGCGTGCGGTTGGAGCGCGCCTCCGGGCCGATCGAGCTGTACCGGCCGGACGGGCGGATCGGCACCCTGTCGCAGCCCGGCCAGCCGACCCGTCGCATCGCTCTGCAGCGGCGCAGCGTGTCGGACGTGTTGACCGAGGAACTGCACCGGCTGGATCCGGACGAGATCTACGCCAGGGCGCTGGCCGGTGTGCGGCAGTTGAAGGCCAGGAGGAAGGCAGGGGTGGCGTGACCCGGCACATCGTGGTGCATCGCAACGCCGAGTCGCTGGCTGCGGCCACCGCCGCGCGGCTGGTGACGAAGCTGGTCGACGTGCAAGCGGCGAAGGGCTCGGCGTCGTTGGTGTTGACCGGCGGCGGCGTCGGGATCGCCACCTTGGAGCAGCTGCGCCGCTCCCCCGCGTGCGATGCCGTCGACTGGTCCAACGTGGACATCTACTGGGGGGACGAGCGCTTCGTCCCGGCAGGCGACCCGGAGCGCAACGAGCTGCAAGCCCGACAGGCGCTGCTGGACCACGTGCCGGTCGATCCCGATCGCGTTCATCCGATGCCGGCGTCCGACGGGCCGTACGGGGACAACCCGGAAGCTGCGGCGGCCGCCTACGCGGACTTGCTCGCCGAGCATGCCGGGCGCAGCCACCATCGTGGCGTCCCGGTGTTCGACCTGCTCCTGCTCGGCATGGGCGGGGAGGGCCACACCGCGTCGATCTTCCCCGAATCGCCCGCCGTGTATGCGGTGGACAGCACGGTGGTGGCGGTACGCAACTGCCCCAAGCCGCCGCCGACCCGGATTTCGCTGACCCTGCCTGCCATTCGCCGGGCTGCCGAGGTGTGGGTGATCACCGCGGGTGAGTCGAAGGCCGACGCGGTGGCCCTGGCCCTGTCGGGGGCGGGTGAGGTGCAGATCCCGGTGGCCGGGGTGAGCGGTCAGGTGCGCACCCGGTGGCTGATCGACGCGGCGGCGGCAAGTCGCATTCCGCGCGCAGAGTTCCCGCTGCTGGCCTGACGGCTGTCCGGCCGGCTCTTCCCCTGTCCGGTCACCCGTGACGGGCCCTGTCGTCCACCTGGGCAGGTGAAATGACCGTGCCCGCTACCCGGCCGGTGACGGGTTCCGGGCCGGCAAGCGTCCACTTGGGGTAACGCCTTCCCGGGCAGGATGACACGCGTTCGCAGGACCCGTACGCGGCAACTTCATTGGCCTTGCCGGGTATCGCCGGAAATATACCTTTGCATCTGCACACAATTTGGGAAAGTTGACCACCGCGCGTCCCCTTCGAGTGATCTCCGGCATCTCCACAAGTGAGAGCGGTGCCGCGCACCGTGTGCATTCACGACGGCCTTCGTCCGCGACGCGAGGCCTGCCGTGGTTGTGCAGTGAGATCAACTGGAGGTCGGGGACACATGAGCATCCAGAACATCTCGACACCGCCGTTGCGGTTCGGGAATGTGCGGCCGGTCAGGGTCCTCACATGGCCGGACGTGCCCGCGCTGCTGCGTCGACCGAGCACGCGGACCCTGCTGATCGACGTGGCCGTGATCGCGATCGCCGCACTGGACGTCTGGCTTGCCGTCCCCGGTGTACCCGTCGGAACCGAGTCGACGGTGCTGTCCTGGCTGGCCTGCGCCGCGTTGCTGTTCCGCCGCCGGTTCCCGTTGGCGGCCGTGCTCGGCACGGTACCCGGGTTCTTCGCCGGCTGGGCGCAGCTCGCCGCCATGATCGCCGTCGGCTATCTGGCCTACCGCGTCGGCATGTCCTGGAAGACCTGGCTGGGCGCCGGCCTGGTGTTCCTGTGCCGCTTCGTCACCTGGCCACTGCCGGAGATGGCCGACCTGCCTTGGCAGCAGTACGGGCTGGACGTGATCTACGGCGGCGTGGTGGCCGCCATGCCGGTCGCCATCGGGCTGCTGGTTGCGATGCGGCAGGACCTGCTCCGCCGGTATCGCGAGCTGGAAGAGAACCAGCTTCGTGAGCGGCACGCCTACGCTCGCGCAGTCCGCGCCGACGAGCGGGCCAAGCTGGCGCGGGAGATGCACGACGTCGTCTCCCACGAAGTCACGTTGATCGCCATGCAGGCCAACGCGATGGAATGTGCGAGCTCCCCGGACGCCATGAAGCGCGCAGCGGAGTCGATCCGCTCGCTCAGCACGCGCGCCCTCGAGGAGTTGCGTTCCCTGCTCGGCATGCTGCGGGCGGACAGTGACGAAGAGCTGCCCGCACCGGGATTGGATGCGCTCGGCAGACTGGTTCGTGACGTCGACGTTCCGGTACGCCTCACCGTCGAGCAGTTGCCGGCCGACATCCCGCCGCAGGTCTCCGCCGCTGCTTTCCGCACGGTGCAAGAGGCGTTGACCAACGTGCACAAGCATGCTCCCGGGGCCACCGCCACGATCCGAGTGCACTACGCCTACCAGGAGCTGCGGGTCGAGGTGCGCAACGACAAGCCACGCGAACGGCCCCGCTGCACGCCCAAACTGCCGTCCGGCGGCCATGGGCTGGCTGGGCTGGCCGAGCGCGCCATGCTGCTGAACGGTACGTTCCACGCCCGCTCGACAGCCGACGGTGGATTCGAGGTGCGGGCGCACTACCCGCTGAAACAGTGACGGTCATGGCGTGACCGCGAACTCCGGCTGAGGCGCGACCCATCCCTCGGCCACCATGATGTCCCGCGCCCTGGCCCGCCTCGCCGGGTCGCCCGCCGCTCGCACGAATTCTTCCGGTGTCTTGCCGAACAGCGCGCGAAGCTCGGGCGAGCGACCGAGCAGATCACGCAGCAAGGCGCGCTGATCGCCGAGCCGACGCGGCCGACCATTCTCGTCGACGAGGCAGCCCCACCGGCCGGCGTACACGTCACAGTCGACCGTCCCGCCCACCAGCGGAACCTGGACCGGCATCGGCAAGGGCACACGCCGGTAGTTGGGCTCGGTCCGGTCCACGGCAGCCAGCTGATCGCTGTCCAACCACACCACGACAAGGCGGTGCCGTTCCCCGGGAGCACTGATCGGCGCCGCAGGGACATAGCGTTGCGGACTGACGTGGGCCGACACGCCGACCGCCAGACCCTCGACCTCAGCGGCCGTCATGGGCACGACGGCCAGCGAACCCAGCTTCGCAGCGAGGCGTTCCGGCGACGCGTTCGCCCCCACGGCGAGCACCGGATGGCGCGCTTCGAGTGGCACGGCGTCCAGCGCGGCCAGGTCCTCTGCCAGCTGCCGACGATCGGCGACCCGTTCGAACCGGCCGTGCACGAGACAACCGGAACCGGCCGCGGGCCTGCCCGGGTAGCCGAGCGGGTCCACGGCCGGATCCGGCGTGGTCACTTCCCTTCGCGACGCTTGCGCAACCGCTCCAGGGCTTCGGCGAGGATAGCGGCGCCCTCTTCGTCGGTGCGGCGTTCCTTCACGTACGCGAAATGCGTCTTGTACGGCTCGGGCCGTTTCGGCTTCGGGGGGTTCTCCGGGTCACGCCCGGCAGGCAGCCCGCAGCTCGGGCACTCCCACTCGTCGGGAATTTCCGCGCCGACGGCGAAGTACGGCCGCGATTCGTGCTTGTTCAGACACCAGTACGAGACCGGCACGCGCGGAACCGGCTCGCCACGCTCGGACTCAGTGCTTGGGCCGCCACCACCGATTCTGGTTCCCCGAATAGCGCTACCGCCACTCACCATAGGTGTTCACACCCCTACCTTCGCGCTGACTGATCGCGCTGACATGCCGCGAGCGTGGAACGCCGACGGTCACACCTTGAGCAGCAGGCCGAGCCCCACCACGCAGATCATCCAGATCGCTCCGATGAACAGCGTGATGCGGTCCAGGTTCTTCTCCGCCACGCTGGACCCGGCAAGGCTCGACTGGGTGCCACCACCGAACAGCGAGGACAAGCCGCCACCGCGTCCCTTGTGCAGCAGAACGGCGATGATCAGCAGAATGCTGGAGACCACCAGCAGGATTTGCAGGAAGAGCTTCATCGTGTCCTCGTTGCGGATGTCGGCTTTCGCGTCACGTGCTGGTCAAGGCTACCCGGGCCGGTTCACCGCTACGGCAGCGGCCCTCCGGCGGCGAGCGCGCACAGCTTGGTGAACTCGTCCGCGTCCAGGCTCGCCCCGCCCACCAGCGCGCCGTCGATGTCCGGCTGCTTGATCAAGTCGGCGATGTTGCTGGCCTTCACCGATCCGCCGTAGAGCACGCGGAGTCCGTCGGCCAGCTCCTGCCCGTACTTGGCGGCGATGGTGGAGCGGATCGCCGCGCACACCTCCTGCGCGTCCGACGGGGTGGCCACCCGGCCGGTGCCGATCGCCCACACCGGTTCGTAGGCGATCACCACGTTCTCGACCTGCTCGGCCTTGAGCCCCTTCAGCCCGGCCACCACCTGGGCGGTGGTGTGCTCGATGTGCTTGCCCTCCTCCCGCACCTCGAGCTTCTCCCCCACGCACAGGATCGGGCTGATGCCGTGCTTGAGCGCCGCCCGCACCTTCTTGTTGATCAGCTCGTCGGACTCCGCGTGGTACTCACGCCGCTCCGAGTGGCCGACCGTGACGAACGAGCAGCCCAGCTTGGCCAGCATCGGGCCGGACACGTCGCCGGTGTAGGCGCCGCTGTCGTGCGGGGACAAGTCCTGCGCACCGTAGGTGAGCAGCAACTTGTCCCCGTCGACCAGCGTCTGGACGCTGCGGATGCTGGTGAACGGCGGCAGCACGGCCACGTCCACCTTGGCGTAGTACTTCTCCGGCAACGTGAAAGCGATCTTCTGCACCAGGGCGATCGCCTCGAGATGGGTGCAGTTCATCTTCCAGTTGCCGGCGATCAGCGGTTTGCGGCTCACGAGCGCTCCAGAACGTCGATACCGGGCAGCGTCTTGCCCTCCAGGAACTCCAGCGACGCGCCGCCGCCGGTGGAGATGTGCGAGAAGGACTCCTCGGCCAGGCCGAGCTGGCGCACCGCAGCGGCGGAGTCGCCACCACCGACCACCGAGAACGCCTCGGACTTCCCGATCGCCTCGGCCACGCCGCGAGTGCCCGCGGCGAACGGCGCCATCTCGAACACACCCATCGGGCCGTTCCAGAACACCGTGCGCGCCTCCGCCAGCACCTGGCCGAACGCCGCCACCGTCTGCGGCCCGACGTCCAGGCCGAGCCAGGACTCCGGAATCGAGTCGGCGGCCACGGTCTGCGTGTTGGCGTCCGCGGCGAACTTGTCGGCGACCACCACGTCCTGCGGGAGGACCAGCTTGTCACCCGCGTCGGCGAGCAGCCGCTTGCAGGTGTCGATCATGTCCTCTTCCAGCAGCGAGCCGCCGACCGCGTGGCCCTGGGCGGCCAGGAACGTGAAGCACATGCCCCCGCCGACCAGCAGCTTGTCCACCCTGGGCAGCAGCGCCTCGATCACCGCGAGCTTGTCGGAGACCTTCGAGCCGCCGAGCACGACGACGTACGGCCGCTCCACCTCGCCCTCGGTGAGCTTGCGCAGCACCTCGACCTCGGACAGCACCAGACCGCCGGCGTACGCGGGCAATTCGCGCGCCACGTCGTACACCGAGGCCTGCTTGCGGTGCACGACGCCGAAGCCGTCCGAGACGAATGCGGCGCCGGCACCGACCAACGCGGCGAGCTCACGAGCGAACTCGCCGCGCTCCGCGTCGTCCTTGCTGGTCTCCCGCGGGTCGAACCGTACGTTCTCCAGCAGCGCCACCTGACCGTCGGCCAGCCCGGCCACCGTGGCCTTGGCGCTCTCGCCCACCACGTCGGCGGCCAGCCGCACGTCCTTGCCGAGCAGCTCGCCCAACCGGGCGGCCACCGGAGCCAGCGAGAACGCCGGGTCCGGCTTGCCCTTGGGGCGGCCCAGGTGCGCGGTCACCACGACGCGCGCACCGGCCTCGGCCAGCTTGGCGATGCCAGGCAGGGCGGCCCGCACCCGGCCGTCGTCGGTGATCTTGTCGCCGTCCAGCGGCACGTTCAGGTCGGCACGGACCAGCACCGTGCGGCCGGACACGCCCTCTTGCAGCAGGTCGTCCAGCGTCTTCAGCACAGTCGCCCGATCCCGTCAGCTGAGCTTGGCGCCGACCAGCTTGCACAGGTCGACGAGCCGGTTCGAGTAGCCCCACTCGTTGTCGTACCAGCCGACCACCTTGACCTGGTTGCCGATCACCTTGGTCAGCGGCGCGTCGTAGATGCACGACGCCGGGTCGGTGACGATGTCGGCGGACACGATCGGGTCCTCGTTGTAGGTCAGGATGCCCTTCAGCGGGCCCTCGGCCGCGGCCCGGAAGGCCTCGTTGACCTCGTCCACGGTGGTCTCGCGGGACAGCGTCGCGGTCAGGTCCGTGGTCGAACCGGTGGGCACCGGGACACGCAGCGCGTACCCGTCCAGCTTGCCGTTCAGCTCCGGCAGCACCAGGCCGATCGCCTTGGCCGCGCCGGTGGAGGTCGGCACGATGTTCAGCGCCGCGGCACGAGCCCTGCGCAGGTCGCGGTGCGGACCGTCCTGCAGGTTCTGGTCCTGCGTGTAGGCGTGAATCGTGGTCATCAGGCCACGTTCGATACCGAATGCGTCGTGCAGCGTCTTGGCCAGCGGCGCCAGGCAGTTCGTGGTGCAGGACGCGTTGGAGATGATGGTCTGCGACCCGTCGTAGGCCTCGTGGTTGACGCCCATCACCACGGTCAGGTCCTCACCCTTGGCGGGCGCGGAGATGATGACCTTCTTGGCGCCTCCCTTGACGTGCTTGGCCGCGTCCTCGGCCTTGGTGAAACGGCCGGTGGACTCCACCACCACGTCCACCCCGAGGTCGCCCCACGGCAGGTTCTCCGGGTCGCGCTCGGCGAACACCCGCACCTGCTTGCCGCCGACGACGATGCCGTCGTCGTCGGAGCTGATCTCGGCATCGAGCTTGCCGAGCACGCTGTCGTACTTCAGCAAGTGCGCCAACGTCGCGTTGTCAACCAGGTCGTTGACCGCCACGATCTCGATGTCGGAAGCGGACGCCTGGACGGCCCGGAAGAAGTTGCGGCCGATCCTGCCGAAGCCGTTCACACCTACGCGCACCGTCACGAGTGATATCTCCTCTGAATCGAATCGGCTCTGCCCCTCCACCATAGCGGGTCACCCGGTCAGCTCACGTGCCAGTGGGGTGGGAAACTTCGGCACGGCCCGCACGTCACCGAGGCACTCGCCCAACCGGGCAACTTCGGCGTCCACCCGGGCCATGACGTCTGCTCCGACGTCGGTCAGCAGCAGGTAGACGATCTCGCCACCGGGCCGCTGTCCCCACACGCCGACGATGCGCCCGTCCGCCCACACCGTCGGGCAGACGTTGCCGCTGCCGTCGAACACCGCCTTGCGGTGCTCACCCACGTAGAAGGAGCGTTCCGCCCAGCCCATCGCGGTGGGATCGAGCTCGGGCAGCAGTGCGACCCACGGCTCGGGCTCCGGCACCGGGGCCAGATCGTCCGGCAGGGCGATGCCGGGACCGCAGTCCAGCTCGACCTCGACCGGGCCGACGGCGGCAAGCGCCTTGCGGGTCTGCGCCATGGTCCAGCCGGTCCACCACTTCAGGTCCGCAACCTGCGCGGGCCCGAACGCACCCAGCCAGCGCCGGGCCAGCTCGGCCCTGGCCGCGTCCGGGTCCGGCTTCTCCTGGTCGCCCAGCCAGCTGTCCATCGGCTCCCAGACGTATTGCGAGGACAACCAGCTGCCCCGGGGACGGCCGCGCACGATGCGCCCCTCGGCGGCCAACAACGCGACCACACTTCCCGCGACATTGACCAACGACTCGTACTTCTTGCCCGGTGACAACAGCAGCTTCTGCCGCAGCGAGGGAACGTCGCCGGCGAGCTGTTGCGTGGTCGCCGACCCGCGGGCCCGCAGTGCCCGCTCGGTCTCGTCCATCACCGTCGCCAGCCATGTTTCGGCGTCGGGCACGGGCTCCGGATGACCGTTCCGCGTCAGCTGCTGCACCAGCCTGCGGCGCTCCCGGGCGGCGACGTCGTCGGTGCACGCCGCTTGCACCACCGGCGCCAGCTCCCTGGGGACGACGAACACGGTCCGCCGCATGCCGAGCACGCGCACCAGCGACCGGTCGTCGTACAGGGCTTGCTCGACCGCAGCTGTGGACGGCTTGCGCATGCGGACGAGAGCCGACAGGAACACCGAGGACGGGTTGGTGGCATGCAGCGCCACCAACCCATCGGCCACCTGGGTGATGTCGTCCGCCCTGTCCTGGGCGGCCAGCATGTGCCGCCGGGCAAGGCGCGCGCGGCGCTGCGCCTCGTCGATCCGCATGCGTCGTTTCTAACAAGGACAGCCGACAGAACCGGGCAGCTTCGACGCGCGTGCGGTTCCGCTCCGGTCTGGATTTCGTCGTGCATCCAGTGGACGCAGCTTCGGTGCGCGTGCGGTTCCGCTCCGACCTGGGCGGACGTTCGCGGCGCCTGGCGAAATTCACTGGGCACCCCGCTGTCTGCCGCATACGCTGCGGTCATGGTGAGCTGGGAACAAGTCGTGGCGTTCTCCGCGCTGGCCTTCGTCCTGGTGGCCACACCGGGCCCCAGCGTGATGTTCGTGGTGAGCCGTGCGCTGACCACCGGGCGCAGGCAGGCGCTGATGACCGTGGCAGGCAATGCCGCCGGCGTGTACCTGCAGGTCGTGGGTGTGGCGTTCGGGCTCGGGGCGCTGGTGGAACGCTCCGTGGTCGCCTTCACCGTGCTCAAGGTGGCCGGCGCCGCCTACCTGGTGTACCTGGGGGTGCAGGCGATCCGGAACCGCCGCGCGCTCGTCGCGGCGGCCGCGGAGCCGCCCGCGCTGACTCCCCGGCGAGCCCTGGCGGCCTTGCGCGACGGTGTCGTCTTCGGGTTCTGCAACCCGAAGTCCATCGTGTTCTTCGCTGCGGTCATGCCCCAGTTCGTCGACCACACCGCGGGCAACGTGACGCAGCAGGTGCTGCTGCTCGGGTTGGCCGTGCCCGCGATCGCCCTGGTGCTGGACAGCACGTGGGCGCTGGCCGCGGGTACCGCCCGGCAGTGGCTGGCCCGCTCCCCGCGCCGGCTGGCCACGGTCAGCGGCTCCGGCGGCGCGGTCATGATCGGCCTGGGCACCGGGCTGCTGATGACCTCGCGCAGCTGATCCGCGCCGAGCGGGGCGGCGCCGCCCCGCTCGTGTGTCCGCGCGCTGAGATGCCGGGCCAGGTGGAGCCCGCTGCGCACGTGCGCGCTCCACCCGGTGGCGCCTGTCCACACGGTGGCGCCTACGAGTGCTCCTCGAGCATTTCCTCGGTCACCGCCGACTCGGTGTTCGGGATGCCGAGCTCGGCGGCGCGCTTGTCGGCCATCGCCAGCAGGCGGCGGATGCGGCCCGCCACGGCATCCTTGGTCATCGGTGGATCGGCCAGCTGGCCCAGCTCCTCCAGCGAGGCCTGGCGATGCTTCAGCCGCAGCTTCCCGGCGGCCATCAGGTGCTCGGGTGCGGAATCCCCCAGGATCTCGATCGCCCGCTGCACGCGCGCGGCCGCGGCCACCGCCGCCCGCGCGGACCGGCGCATGTTCGCGTCGTCGAAGTTGGCCAGCCGGTTCGCCGTGGCCCGCACTTCCCGCCGCATGCGGTGCTCTTCCCACTGCAGGACGCTGCTGTGCGCGCCCAGCCTGGTCAGCAGCGCTCCGATCGCGTCGCCGTCCCGGACCACGACCCGGTCCGCCCCGCGCACCTCGCGGGACTTCGCCTGGATTCCCATGCGCCGCGCCGCCCCGACCAGCGCCAGCGCCGCTTCCGGGCCCGGGCAGGTGATCTCCAGCGACGACGACCGGCCGGGTTCGGTGAGCGAGCCGTGCGCGAGGAAGGCGCCCCGCCACGCCGCTTCGGCGTCGGCGATGCCGCCGGACACCACCGACGCGGGCAAGCCGCGCACCGGACGGCCGCGGTGGTCGATCAGCCCGGTCTGCCTGGCCAGGCTCTCTCCGTCCTTGACCACCCGTACCACGTACTTGGTCCCCCGCCGCAGGCCGCTGGAGGTGATCACGTGCACGTCGGACTGGTGCCCGTACAGCTCGTGAATCTCCTTGCGCAGCCGCCGCGCCACCGACCCGGTGTCCAGCTCCGCCTCGATGATCACCCGGCCGCCGACGATGTGCAGGCCGCCCGCGAACCGCAACATCGCGGCCACCTCGGACTTGCGCGGCCCGATCTTGGTGATCTGCAGCCTGCTCAGTTCGTCCTTCACCGCTGCGGTCATCGCCACCGCTGATCACCCCCGCCCCACGGCCCTGGCGGCCCCGCCGCCTCGTCCTTCATCAGTCCTACTCCCTCTCCATCCCCAGAGCGTTACGCACCACGGCCGCCAGCGCATTTGGATCATGCCTGCGGCCGTTGCCGTCGGCCACGTCGGCCAGCACCGCGCGGGCACCGAGCCGCTCCGCAGCCGCCCGGAGCCTGCTCGGCGCGGGCACCGACTTCCGGTCGGCGATCACCGCTTCGGCTTTCAGTTCCGGCGCATGCTGTCCCAGTACGTGCAGGTGCTGCTCCGGCGAGAAACCCGCCGTCTCGCCCGGCTGGGGAACCAGGTTGAGCACGATCACCTTACGCGCTGTGGTGCGGATCAGCGCCTCGTGCAGGTCCGGGACCAGCAGGTGCACCAGCACGCTGGTGAACCACGATCCGGGGCCGAGCAGCACCACGTCCGCGTCCAGCACCGCCTGCACCGCCGCCTGGCAGGCCCGCGGCGGCTTCCCGTCCGCGTTGTGCAACCGGATCTGCCGCACCCGGCCCGGCGTGGCGGCGACCGCGACCTGGCCGCGGATGACACTCACCGCGTCCGGGTCACCCGACTCGTCCAGGCCGGTGACGTCGGCTTCGATATACAGCGGTTCCGGCGACATCGGCAGCACCCGGCCGCTCAGCCCGAGCAGCTTGCACGCCTCGTCCAGCGCCACCACCGGGTCGCCGACCTCCTCGAACAACCCGGCCAGCAGCAGGTTGCCGACCGCGTGCCCGGCGAGCGCGCCGGTACCGCCGAACCGGCGCTGGAACACCCGTGACCACAGGTTGTCGCCGGTGGGCCCCACGTCCGCGGTCGCCAGCGCCGACAGCGCCTGGCGGAGATCCCCCGGCGGGAGCACGCCCAGCTCGTTCCGCAGCCGCCCGGACGACCCGCCGTCGTCGGCGACCGTCACCACCGCCGTCACGTGCGGGGTCAGCAGGCGCAGGGCTCGCAGCGTCGCGTGCAGACCGTGGCCGCCACCCAACGCCACCGCGCGGAGCGCACCACGGTCATTCCCGCCCAAGGTCGCGATGCACCACCTTCACGATCGCGTTGTCGTCCTCGGCGGACAGCCTGCGGGCCAGCTCCTCGGCCATCGCCACGCTGCGGTGCTTGCCGCCGGTGCAGCCCACCGCCAGGGTCAGGTAGCGCTTGCCCTCCCGCCGGTAGCCCGCACCGATCAGCCGCAGCAGCTCCTGGTAGCGATCGAGGAAATCCTCCGCGCCCTCCTGCGACAGCACGTAGTTGCGCACCTCGGGATCCTTGCCGGTGAAGTCGCGCAGCTCCGGGATCCAGAACGGGTTGGGCAGGAAACGCACGTCCATCACCAGGTCGGCGTCCATCGGCAGCCCGTACTTGTAGCCGAAGGACAGCACGGTGATGCGGGTACGCAAGGACGCGTCGGTGCCGAACGCGTCCTCGATCTTGGCACGCAGGTCGTGCACCGACAGCGTCGACGTCTCGATCACCAGGTCGGCCTCGTTGCGCAGCGGGGCCAGCAACGCACGTTCCGCGGCGATCCCGTCGACCAGCCGGCCGTCCCCCTGCAGCGGGTGACCGCGCCGCACCTGGTCGAACCGGCGGATGAGCACCTCGTCGGTGGCTTCCAGGAACAGCACGCGCGGCTTGTAGCCCTGCGCGTCCAGTTCCTTGATCACCGACGCGAGGTCGTCGGTGAACGCGCGCGACCGGACGTCCATGACCACCGCGATCTTGGTGACCGCTCCGCGGGCCTGGGCGCCCAGCTCGACCATCGTGGCGATCAATTCCGGCGGGAGGTTGTCGACCACGAACCAGCCGAGGTCCTCCAGGCACTTGGCTGCCGTGCTCCGACCCGCACCGGACAGGCCGGTCACCACCGCGACCTGCATGCCGGACGCGCTGCGGGCGGACCGCTCATCCTGCGGCTGACTCATGTCGTCCCCTGTTCGTCGTGCAGTGCGGCGTAGATCTTCTCCGCCGTGGTCTTGCCGAAGCCCTTCACCTGGGCGATCTCCTCCGCCGAAGCCTGCTTCAACCGTTTGACCGACCCGAAGTGCTTGATCAAGGCTTGCTTGCGCGCCTGGCCGAGGCCGGGCACCGCATCCAACACCGATGCTCGCACGCGCCGGGCCCGCTTGTCCCGGTGGTAGCTGATGGCGAAGCGATGCGCCTCGTCACGCACCCGCTGCAGCAGGTACAGCGCCTCGGACGACCTGGGCAGGATCACCGGATACGGCTCGGCGGGCTGCCAGACTTCCTCCAGCCGCTTGGCCAGCCCGATCACCGCCACGTCGGTGATGCCCATGTCGGACAGCACCTCGGCGGCCGCCGTCGCCTGGGGTCCCGCACCGTCGACCACCAGCAGGTTCGGCGGGTAGGAGAACTTCTTCGGCTTGCCGGTCTCCGGGTCGATGCCGGGGCGCTCGGCGTCGTCGCCTTCGGTTTCGGCCTTGTAGCGGGCGAACCGGCGCCGCACCACCTCCGCGATGGCGGCGACGTCACCCTTGTCGGCCGCCTCCCGGATGGCGAAGCGGCGGTACTCGGACTTGCGCGGCAAAGCGTCCTCGAACACCACCAGCGACGCCACCACGTCGGTGCCCTGGATGTGGCTGACGTCGACACACTCGATGCGCAGCGGCGCGGTGTCCAGCCCGAGGGCTTCCTGCAGCTCGTTCAGGGCGGCCGAGCGGGCCGTCAGGTCTCCGGCGCGGCGCAGCTTGTGCTGGGTGAGGGCTTCCTTGGCGTTGCGCTCCACCGTCTCGGCCAGCGCCCGCTTGTCACCGCGCTGCGGAACGCGGATCGTGACCTTCGATCCGCGCAAGGAGGACAGCCACTCCTGCAGCGCCTCGACGTCCTCCGGGATCGCGGGGACCAGCACCTGCTTGGGCACCGGCGAACCGACGTCGGCGGTGCGCTCGGCGACGTCGGCTTCCTCGCCGTAGAACTGCGCCAGGAACTGGCTGGTCAACCGGGCTTGCACCTGCTCGGTGTCGCCGGGGATCTCGTCGATGTCGACCACCCAGCCGCGTTGGCCGCGCACCCGGCCGCCCCGTACGTGGAAGACCTGCACCGCGGCTTCCAGCTCGTCGTGGGCGAAAGCGATGACGTCCGCGTCCGTGCCGTCCCCGAAAACCACCGCCTGCTTCTCGTTCGCCCGGCGCAGCGCGCTCAGATCGTCCCGCAGCCGGGCGGCGCGCTCGAACTCCAATGCCTCGGCCGCCTCGTTCATCTCCCGCTCGAGGCGGCGCTGCATCGCGTCGGTGCGGCCGGCCAGGAACTCGCACAGGTCCTCGACGATCTGCCGGTGCTCTTCGGCCGAGACGCGGCCGACGCACGGCGCGGAGCATTTGTCGATGTAGCCGAGCAGGCACGGGCGGCCGATCTGCTGATGCCGCCGAAACACGCCGTTGGAGCATGTCCGCGCCGGGAACACGCGCAGGAGCAGATCGAGCGTCTCGCGGATGGCCCAGGCATGCGCGTACGGGCCGAAGTAGCGCACCCCTTTGCGCCGCGGGCCGCGATAGACGTGCGGCCGCGGGTACTCCTCGTTCAACGTCACCGCCAGCACCGGGTACGACTTGTCGTCTCGGTAGCGGACGTTGAACCGCGGGTCGAACTCCTTGATCCAGTTGTATTCCAGCTGCAGCGCCTCGACCTCGGTGGAGACCACGGTCCACTCGACGCCCGCTGCGCTGGTGACCATCTGCCGGGTACGCGGGTGCAGCTGGGCCGGGTCGGCGAAGTAGGAACTCAACCTGCTGCGCAGGCTCTTGGCCTTGCCGACGTAGATGACCCGGTTGTTGGCGTCCCGGAACTTGTAGACACCTGGGGCATCGGGGATCGTGCCCGGGGACGGGCGGTAGTCGACTCGGGGCACGCCTCCAGCCTACGACCGTCGGCGGACATCGATCGGACGACCGGCCGACCTGACGCGATCGGCGCGTGCCCCGTCCGGCCCGGCGACAACGCGATTCCCCGCCCCCGGCGAGCGGAAGACCCGGTTCCCGCAGCGGACCCGGGTCTGCGCCGCCCTGATCCAATGCCGGACAAGGCCTGGGCACGCAGCCGTTGCGACGCCCGGTGGCATGAAGCCGCGCCGGGTCCGGCGTGCGGCCACGTTCCGCTCCGCGGCATGAGGGCAAACCGGCCTCGGCAGAGACCGCTCGGCGCCCGGGTCACGGAATCCCCGTCCCGGGCGGGCCGTGCCCGATCCCAGGCCACGATGCCCGCGCCGGGTCCGCGTCCGGCGGCCCAACCCAGGCCGGACGACGACCGCCGGTCAGCCGATCGGGCCTGGCATCCTCAGGGGTTCGTCCGTGCCGTCGCATCGGCATTCGTGGCATGCTCGCAGACGTGCAGACCTCTCAGCTTCTTCCCGCGCTCCGGGCGGCGGGCGAACGCATGGCCGAGGCCGCCGAGGAAGCCGGGCTGTCCGCCTCGGTTCCGAGCTGCCCAGGGTGGACGGTCCGGGATCTGCTGTTCCACACCGGGAGTGTGCACCGGTGGGCGGCAAGCATCGTCGGCAAGACCGGGGACAAGCACCAGCGCGTGATCGGCGGCGACCCGCTCAAGGACGCCGAGTACCGGCCCGCCGACGACAAGCTGCTCACCTGGTTCCGCGAAGGGCACGCCGAGCTGGTGCGCACGCTGGAGGCAGCGCCGGAGGACCTGGACGTCTGGCATTTCCTGCCCGCCTCGACGCCGCTGTCGTTCTGGGTGCGCCGACAGACGCACGAGACGATCGTGCACCGGGTGGACGCCGAGCAGGCGGGCGGATCGATCACGCCGATCGACCCGGACGTCGCACTGGACGGCCTCAACGAGCTGCTGATCGGGTTCCTGCCCCGGCGGCGCCACAAGCTGCGCAGCGACGAGCCGAAGACCATGGTCGTGCAGACCACCGACCGGCCGCTGGCGTGGCGGTTGAGCATCAGCACCGAGCCCGTCGTCTGCGAACCGGTGCTCGACCCGGGCGAGGCGGATGCGTTCGTGCGCGGCCCTGCGGAGCGGTTGTACCTGGCGTTGTGGAACCGGGCGCCCCTGTCCTCCGTGGAGACCTCCGGCGACGAACAGCTGCTGCGTAGCTGGTCGGCATCCGTGCAGGTCACGTGGAATTGACGCAGGCTGCCACCGCCGAGCGAACCGGCGCCGTGATCACCCGTCGAACGACTCGTGACCCCCGGGCGGCAGCGGGAGGATCATCGCCGCGAAGGTGGGCGAGTCGGGGAACGGCTTGATGGTGCCGACCTTGCGATAGCCCCAGCGCCGGTAGGCGGTCACGGCCGGAGTGTTGGCCTCGTCGACGAGCAGCGTGGCGCGTTCCTCCCGGCGGGTGGCCAGCAACTCGCGATGGGTGTCGCGCGCGACATGCCTGCGCTGGTGATCCGGGTGCGTCATGATCTCGTTGATGGCGAACGTGCGCGTGCCGGTCTCGATCGTCAGCTCCGGATCATGAGGCTGGAGCGAGCGCCACCACCGCGCGTTCTCCGGCAGCGCGTAACCGAAGGCCAGCCCGACGGGTTTGTCCTCGTCGAAGGCCGCGCACATGCCGAATCCCGGCGAGCGCATGTATCCCTCGACGCGCTCGGTGAACCGCTCGACGGAATAGAACGGATCCGTCGCGGCCTGGGGATGCGTCGCCAGGTACAGCGGCACGATCACGTCGTCCACCGTGGCCGGGGCGGTCTCGTGGTCGTAGTGCCTGAAGGTGAGGTTCACGCTTGCCTCTCCTCGGCCAGCAGAGCTCGCACCCGCCGCACCGACGGAAGCCCTCGCTGCTTGGGTGGGACGCACGCCAGAGCAGCGGCCGCCGAGCGGTGGACCAGTGCGTCCCGCCGCTGCCATGGCTTCAGTTCGGCCAGCGTACCGGCGAGATGTTCGGTGCCAGCGGTCAAGTCCCCGGCCTTGATCAAGGCGGTCGCACGATGGGCGTGGAGCTGAGCCGGGCCACCCCACGATGACGACGGGTACAGCCGCAAAGCCGCCTCTTGCTCTGCAAACGCCTCACGGGTACGGCCCGCGTGGGAATGAACTTCCGAGGCAACGAACCGCAAACGCTGTTCTGGCCACGACCACACGCCATACGGCGCCGTGCTGGCGGGCAGATCCGGGAACATCTCCGTCACCTCACGGAGCGCCGTCAGCGCCGCGCCGTCGTTCCCCGTGCGAGCGTGGACTTGCGCTCGCGCTGCCAGCCCGGAGATCCGGCCCACACCGTCGGGCGGCGACACAGCCACCGCACGGTCAGCCAAAGCGAGGACGGTTGCCGGCGACGACGAGTACAGCGAGAAAACGGCCTGCCGTCCTGCGATCAGCCCAGCCAGTTCCCGATCACCGGTCGCCGCCGCTGCCCGCGACGCAGTCCGCCGCCAGCGGTTCGCCGCGTCCGTCTCATGCACCTGCACGAGAGCGATGGCACACAGCGCTGCCAGCTGCGCGAACGCATGCGTCAGGTCGGTACGGACCGTGCCTGACGACTCGGCCATCCGAGCCCGCAAGTCATTCAGATCCGCGGCCAAGCCGGCGAACAGCCGTTCCGGGGGTTCCACCAGCACGCGCACGGCATAGTCCGCGGCAACCCGTTCCCACTCGTCTGTGTCCAACTCGCTGGGGACGAGCGGCAATGCGTGATCGAACGTGCGCCGGACCTGCTCCAGCGAGCCAAGCAACGGCGCAGCCGCGGCCAACCCAAGGAGTGTGCGGCGATCCATGTCGTCTCGGTCCGCCTCCCCCTGGCACCCCGATCGAGGCACACACACCAGGTACGCCCCGTACAGAGCACCATGCGCACCCGTCGCCTCGTCGGCAAGCCGCCAAAAGCGCTCATCCGGTGTCGCCCGCCCGTTCTCGATCGCCGCGATCCGCGAACGTGAACAACCCGTCGCCTCGGCCAGCCGTTCTTGCGTCAATCCCCGCCGCTTTCCGGCGCTTCGCCAGCTGCCTGCCGAGATCCACATCGTTCACTTCGCGCCCTCCCCCAGCGCATGACGTGCGGTTTCAGCGTAGCCGAACACGCACTCTTCGTGTTCGTTCGTGTTCGTTCCGGCCCGCACCGCCTTTCGAACATCACCCAGTGCGCCGTTCCATGAAGACGTGTGCTGCAGATCACGCCACACAGATCCGTGACCGACTGTGTTGCTGTTCAGGTGATCGACGTGCCACTGACCCATCTCCCACCCGGTGTGCGGGCAGAGACCTTCACCCACGCCGACGGCCGGAAAGCGACGATCTATCGCGCGCCCTACGAAAGCGACGGCCCCCTCGTGCTGACAGAGGATGGCCAACGCGTCCTCTGCTACATGTGCGCCGCGTACGTGTTCCGCTGGCCCGAGGGGACGACCCAGGTCGACGTCGGCCACGGACGGATCGGCAAGTACATGCGCCTGCGCGACGGCATCACCATCAGCGGCAACTGGTCTCCACGCGTATTGGCGGACTTCGGCCAACGATGGGCGCACAGCGAGCTGGACAAGTACAGCCGATGAACGACATCGAACGCGACGCCATCTTGTTCGCCCGCATCGCGGAGACCGAGCCTGGCATCGTGCGCACCCTCGGCCTGCTCATCGGTGAGCTCACCGACCCGGAACTGGAGCCCGACCTGCTGCGCCGACTCGGTGAGCTCATCCGGCGCATCGGCGAGACGGTGATCGCACGGGCCGAACGCCTCGGCACCGGGGACACGCCGTCCGGCTGACCGGCCCATCGCCGGCGTGTGGCTCGATGACGGCCGCCGGGTGTGCCAAGCTCGGCGCGTGCGGATCGCCACCTGGAACGTCAACTCGATCACCGCCCGGCTCCCCCGGCTGCTCGACTGGCTCGGAGCCGCCGAACCCGACGTGCTCTGCCTGCAAGAACTCAAATGCTCCGACGCCGCCTTCCCCTACGACGCGATCGGCGAACTCGGCTACGGGGCAGCCACCTACTGCGCGGGACGGTGGAACGGCGTGGCCATCCTCTCCCGGGCCGGCCTCGGCGACGTCACCCGGGGCTTGGCCGACGAACCGGAATTCGTCGACGAAGGGGCGCTGTTCGGGGCACGGGAACGCCGCGCGATCGGCGCCACCTGCAACGGCGTCCGGGTGTGGTCACTGTACGCGCCTAACGGGCGCGCGCCCGGCCATCCGCATTTCCGGTACAAGCTCGAGTGGCTGGCCGCCCTGCAACACACGGTCACCGCCGAGAACGGCGACCAGCCACTGGCGCTTCTCGGCGACTTCAACGTCGCGCCGACCGACGACGACGTCTACGACATCGCGGATTTCGCCGATTCGACCCACGTCACCGAGCCGGAACGGCAGGCACTCGCCGCATTGCGATCGTCGGGCCTGACCGACATCGTGCCCCGCGCCTTGAAAGGCGACCGCCCCTACACCTACTGGGACTACCGCCAACTGGCGTTCGCCAAGGACAACGGCATGCGGATCGACCTGATCTTGGGCAACCCGGCATTCACCGAAGCCGTGCAGGACGCCTACGTCGATCGCAACGCGCGCAAGGACAGCCCCGCGGGCCCGCCGTCCGACCATGCACCGGTCGTGGTCGACCTCGCGTTCCCGAGCTGACTACTCGCCCTTGGCCGACCGGGCGGCACGATGCAGCTTGCGCAAAGTACGCACGGCATGCACCGCGTGCTCCCGGTCCACGGCCTGGATGGCCAGCATCGCGTAGTACTCGTCGTACGGCAGCTCCAGCCGCGCGAACGACGCACCGTCCGGGAAGCTGATCGCGAGCACGTCCGACCACGCGAACCGCCGCTTGACCAGCACGTTGCGCACCTCGACACCTTCGGCGTCGGCGACCACCCGTGGCGACGCCCACAGCATGATGCCGCCGGCGATCAGCAGCCCGAGCACGACCATCGCGACCTGGTCGGAGGTGCGGAACACCACGCCGGTGTTCGACTCCCGCAACAGCACCGCGACCACGGTGAACACCGCGACGATCACGGCGGCGCACGCACCCGAGATCCACGCCGCGCGACGCGGCCGGAACACCACCTGCTTGCCCGCCTGACGCTCGCCGGTCACTGCACTCACGCGAACCCTCGCTCCGTCCACGGCTGCCGCACCGCGCGCAACTGGTGTGCGGTGTCCAGCGCGGCGACCGCCGCCTCGTAGCCCTTGTCCTCGGCGGACCCGGGAAGCCCCGCTCGGTCCAACGCCTGCTCCTCGGTGTCGCAGGTCAGCACCCCGTTGGCGACCGGCGTCGATTCGTCCAACGCCACCCGGGTCAGGCCGGCGGTCACCGCGTCGCACACGTACTCGAAATGCGGCGTGCCGCCACGGATCACCACCCCGAGCGCAACGACCGCATCGTGGTTGCGCGCCAGCGCCTGCGCCATCACCGGGAGTTCGATCGCCCCGGCGATCCGCACCACGGTCGGCTTCTCCGTCAGCCCGGCATCCTCGGCAGCCGCCAGCGCCCGCTCCACCAGGCTGTCGGTGATCTTCTTGTGCCAGCGGGTGGCGACCACGGCCAGTTTCAGGTTCCGGCAGCTCTCCGGGTCCAGGCGCACCTCGGGGCGCCCCTCGCCGCTCATGCCCGCACGCCTCCGTCCTGCGAACCGTTCGGGGTGTCCACGTCCACCCCCAGATCCAGCCACCGCGGGTCGACCCCGTCGAGCTCGTCCAGCTCGGCCAGGTCGTGGCCCATCCGGTCCCGCTTGGTCTTCAGATACCGCAGGTTCTCCGGGTTCACCGAGACCGGGAGCGGCACCCGGCCGACCACCCGCAGCCCGTATCCTTCCAGGCCCACCCGCTTGGCCGGGTTGTTGGTCAGCAGCCGCATCGACTTGATGCCCAGGTCGGCCAGGATCTGCGCGCCGGTGCCGTAGTCCCGCGCGTCGGCGGGCACCCCGAGCTGCAAATTGGCGTCGACGGTGTCCGCGCCGAGGTCCTGCAGCTGATAGGCCTGCAACTTGTGCAGCAGCCCGATGCCTCTGCCCTCGTGTCCGCGGATGTACAGCACGACACCGCGGCCCTCGTCGGCGACGGCCTTCAGCGACGCCCTCAGTTGCGGGCCGCAGTCGCAGCGCAGGGAACCGAACACGTCCCCGGTCAGACACTCCGAGTGCACTCGGACCAGCACGTTCTCCCCGTCACCGATGTCGCCGTAGACGAACGCCACGTGCTCGTTGCCGTCCAGCAGGCTTTCGTAGCCGATGGCACGGAACGTGCCGCACTGCAGCGGGATCCGAGCCTCCGCCGCCTTGGCCACCTGCTTCTCCGTCCGCCGCCGGTAGGCGATCAAGTCGGCGATGGTGATCAACGTCAGGTGATGCTCTTCGGCGAACACGCGCAGCTCGTCGTAGCGCGCCATGTCGCCTTCGTTCTTCTGCGAGACGACCTCGCACAGCACGCCCGCGGGGCGCAGGCCGGCAAGGCGGGCCAGGTCGACCGATGCCTCGGTGTGGCCGGGGCGGCGCAGCACGCCCCCCTCCTTGGCGCGCAGCGGAACCACGTGACCGGGGCGGTTGAAGTCGTCGGCGGTGGCATCCGGGTCGGCCAGCAGGCGGATGGTGTGCGCCCGGTCGGCCGCGGAGATACCGGTGGTCACGCCCTCCCGCGCGTCCACGGTCACGGTGTAGGCGGTGCCGCGCTTGTCCTGGTTCTGGTAGTACATCGGCGGCAGGTTGAGCCGGTCGGCGTCCGCCTCGGTCAGCGCCACGCAGATGTAGCCGGAGGTGTACCGGACCATGAAGGCCAGCAGTTCGGGTGTGGCCTTCTCGGCCGCGAAGATCAGATCGCCCTCGTTCTCCCGGTCCTCGTCGTCGACGACGATCACGGGCTTGCCCGCGGCGACGTCCGCGATGGCCCGCTCGATCGCCGCGAAACGTTCCTCCGCCGGCTTGCCGTCCACGGCCTGCCCGTGGACCTCAGCACCCTGTGCGCCGGTCACTGCACATCACCCGCCCGTCCGATCAGCCTCTCGACGTACTTCGCCAGCACGTCGACTTCGATGTTCACCGGATCACCGGGCACCAGACCGCCAAGGATGGTCATCTCCAAGGTGGTCGGGATCAACGCCACGCTGAACTCGGCAGGCTCACCGCCCTCGCCGGGATCGGTCACCGAGACCACGGTCAGCGACACCCCGTCGACGGCGATGGAGCCCTTCTCCACCACATACCGGTGCAGCCCGGCGGGCAAGGTGAACCGGGTCACGCCGGACGGGTCGCGGTCGACGAACGTGCCGACACCGTCGACGTGTCCTTGCACGATGTGCCCGCCCAGTCGGTCCCCCACCGCCGCCGCGCGCTCCAGGTTCACCCGGTCGCCGACCCGGGCCTTCGCCAGGTTGGTGCGCTCCAGCGTCTCGTGCACCACGTCCACGGTGAACGACGTCCCCGCGACGTCCACCACCGTCAGGCACACGCCGTTGACCGCGATCGAATCGCCGTGTCCGGCGTCAGTGGTCACCGTCGGACCGGTGATCGTCAGTCGTGCTGCGTTCGGCACCTCGTCGATGCCGACGATCTCGCCGACCTCCTCGACCAGTCCGGTGAACACGGCATCTTCCTTTCTCTGCCCTGGGCCCGTCAGACCTCGGCGGCCTTGCGCCGCAACGCCGCGATGGCCTTGCCCGGATCGTCGGCGCCGTAGACCGCGGTGCCCGCCACGAAGCAGTCCACACCCGCCTCGGCGGCCTGCTCGATGGTGTCGGCGTTGATGCCGCCGTCGATCTCCACCAGCAAGCGCAGGTGGCCGGTGTCCACCAGGTTGCGCGCCGCACGCACCTTCTCCAGCACGTGCGGGATGAACGCCTGGCCGCCGAAGCCCGGCTCCACCGACATGATCAACAGCGTGTCGTAGTGCTTCAACACGTCGACGAAGTCGTCCAGCGCCGTCTGCGGCTTGATGGACAAACCGGCCTTCGCGCCCGCCGCACGCAGGTTCTTGGCGATCATGACCGGGTCGGTCGCCGCCTCGGCATGCACCGTGACGTTGTGCGCACCCGCCTCGGCGTATGCCGGCGCCCACCGGTCCGGGTCCTCGATCATCAGGTGGCAGTCGATGGGGACCTCGCTCACCGCGATCAGCGACTGCACCACCGGCAGGCCGAGCGTCAGGTTCGGGACGAAGTGACCGTCCATCACGTCCACGTGCACCCAGTCCGCCCGCTCATCGCCCTCACCGGACACGGCGCGGATCTCGTCGCCGAGCCGCGCGAAGTCGGCGGACAGGATGCTGGGCGCGATCATCGGACGTCTGCTCACGTTCCGGATTCTAGTTACTGCCGAGTTACCAGCGGTTTCCCGCGTCGCACCCGTCACGTCGTCTCCTTCGTCACTTGCCTGCACCCCGAGCCCTCACCGCTTCTTCCGCAGCAGTGCGCAGAACATCGCATCGGTGCCGTGCCGATGCGGCCACAGCTGCACGTACGGGCCGTCGCCCAGCCGGTCGACCCCGGGGAAGTACTCCCTGGCGTCGAGCACTTCGGCACCGGTGCGGCGGGCCACCTCGCCGGCCACGCCCTCGGTCTCGGCCAGGTGCGGCGAGCACACCACGTAGCCGACGATCCCGCCGGGCCGAGCCAGCTGCACGGCCGCGCTCAGCAGCTCGGTCTGCAGGGTGACCAGATCCGGAACGTCGCTCGGTTGCCGCCGCCACCGCGCCTCGGGCCGCCTGCGCAGCGCACCGAGCCCGGTGCACGGCGCATCGACCAGCACCCGGTCGAAGCCCGGCTCGAGGCCGCTCGTCCTGCCGTCGGCCACGTGCACCCGCACCGGCAGCCCTGCGGTGGCCCGCTCCACCAGCTTGGCCCGGTGCGGGGCTCGCTCCACCGCGTCCAGGGTCGCTCCCGTGGTGGCGGCCAGCGCGCCGAGCAGCGCCGCTTTGCCACCGGGACCGGCGCACAGGTCGAGCCACCGCTCGTCGGATCCCGTCACCGGGGCCGAAGCCAGGGCGAGCGCGCAGAGCTGGCTGCCTTCGTCCTGCACCGCCGCGAGCCCTTCCTTGACCGGCTCCAGCTCGGCCGGGTCTCCGGCGCCCGCGGCCAGCCGCACGCCGTAGGGCGAGTAGGGGGCGACGTCCCCACCGGTGATCGCCGCCAGCTCGGCCGCGCTGATCTCCCCCGGCCTGGCCACCAGATGCACCTCGGGTCGCTCGTCGTCGGCCTCCAGCGCGGCGGCCAGCTCGGCCCCCTTGTCGCCGAGCGCTTCCGCGAACGCCCGGGCGATCCAGCGCGGATGCGCCGTGCGCAGCGCGTGGTGACCGATCGGATCCTCGTCGGCCGGCGGCGCGAGCCGGTCGATCCAGGACGCTTCGTCGTGCTCGGCGATCTTGCGCAGCACGGCGTTGACGAAGCCCGTGACGTACGAGCCGACGACCTCCCGCGCCAGGTCCACCGTCGCTGTCACGCCCGCGTGTTCCGGAACCCGGGTGCGCAGCAGCTGGTAGGTGCCCAGCCGCAGCACGTCCAGCACCGCACCGTCGACCTTGGCGATGTCGCGGTCCACGCACGCGTCGATGACCGCGTCCAACAGCCCGCGCGTCCGGGCCGCACCGTAGGCGAGCTCGGTCGCCAGCGCGGCATCGCGGCCGGTGATCCGGCGCTCACGCAGCATCTTCGGCAGCACCAGGTTCGCGTAGGCGTCCCGCTCGCGGATCGCGCGCAGCACGTCGTAGGCCGCCTGGCGAGCCGGATCCACGGCGCTCAGCCGGGGCGGGTTCGCCCGGCGCGGCGCGGGCCTGCGGCGATCCGGCCTGCCCGGCCGCTGCTTCCGGTCCTGATGCCTGCCGCCGGGGTGGCCGGACCGGCGCTTGGGCCGCTCCGATCCACCTTGCTGTGCGTTCATGTCAACCGCTCTCCCGGCTCGATGCGCGCGCCACGCGCCCAGTCGGTGGCCGCCATCCGCTTGCGGCCTTGCGCCTGCACCTCACTCAAGCACAGCGCGGCCGTGGTCGTGCCGACCAGCACGCGCTTGCGCTCCACCCGCACCTCCCCCGGCTGCAACGGCTGCTCCGGCTGGTCCACCAGGCGCACCGGGGCGATCTTCAGCCGTTGCCCGCGGAACTCGGCCCACGCCCCCGGTTCCGGTGTCATGGCCCGGATGAGCCGTTCGATCGCCACCGCGGGGGCGGAGAAGTCGATCTTGGCGTCCGCCACCGTCACCTTGGGCGCGTAGCTCACCCCGTCCGCAGGCTGAGGCTCGGCCCGCAGCACGCCGTCCTCGATGCCGTCCAGCGTCCGCAGCAGCAACTCCGCCCCGGCCTCGGCCAACCTGCCCAGCAACGAACCCGCGGTGTCGTCCGGGCGCACCGCTTCGGTCACCACCCCGTACACCGGTCCGGCGTCCAGCTCGCGCACGATCCGGAACACCGACGCGCCGGTGATCTCGTCGCCTGCCCGGATGGCCGCCTGCACCGGGGCGGCACCCCGCCATGCGGGCAGCAACGAGAAGTGCAGGTTGACCCAGCCGTGCTTGGGGATCTCCAGCGCCTCGGAACCGAGCAGCCCGCCGTAGGCGACGACCGGACAGATGTCCGGCGCCAGCGCGCGCAGCCGGTCGAGGAATCCGGCGTCGTTCGGGCTGGCCGGGGTGAGCACGTCGATGCCGTGCTCGTCGGCGAGCCTGCCGACCGGTGACCGTTGCACCTTGCGCCCACGACCGGCGGGCGCATCCGGGCGCGCGAGCACCGCGACCACCTCGTGCCGCGGCGATTCGATCAGCAGCTTGAGTGAGGGAACCGCAACCTCGGGAGTACCGGCGAACACCACACGCATAGTGCGCCGAAGTCTACGGGGCGCACGGCGAGGTGACGTGCATCGCACGGCGGCTCGGCGGGATGGTGCATGCTCAGATCACCTCCAGGGGGTCGAGCTGGATCCGCACGGCGTCCGGTTCCTTGCGGGCGGTGCGTTGCGCCTGGAGGCGGGCGAGCGCGGCCGCGAGCGCCTTGCCGTCGCTGCGTGGCACCCGGATCAGCACGCGCTCGTGCTCTTCGTTCCCGGCTGCGCGTGGCACCTGGACGGGGACCGGGCCGAGGACCTCGGCCGAGGGCGGCAGCTGCACCTCGTCCACGACACGCGCCACCGCGTGTGGCGTCCCCTGCACCGACGCCATCCGCCGCGCAGGCGGGAAGCCGAGCTCGGCGCGCTCGGCCAGTTCTCGTTGCGCGTGCCCTGCCGGGTCCCAGCGGATCAACGCCTGCACGGTGCGCAAGGCGCTGTCGGCGCCCACGATCACTCGTCCGCCCTGCTCGGCGGGACGGACCATGGCCGCGGCGGCCATCCACCTGCGCAAGGTCTCCTCCGCCGCGCGGAGATCGGGGCGGCCGAGCAGCGCCCAGCCGTCGAGCAGCAGCGCCGCACCGTAGCCCCCTTCGACGACGGGTTCGGCGCCTGGGGTCGCCACCACGAGCTGAGGCCCGGGCGGTACCGACGCCAGCACCTCGTCTCCCCCTGACGTGCGGACCGTCGTGCCCGGGAAGGCGCGCCCAAGCTCCTCGGCCGTGCGTCCTGCTCCGACGACCTGGGCTCGCAACCGCGCCGATCCGCACGCGGCACAACGGAATCCCGGCTCCGGCGCCCCGCACCAGCGGCACGACGGCGGGCGGGCCTCGTCCGAGGACCCGGCGGGCAGGCTCAGCGGCCCCGCGCATCGGCGGCAGCGCGCCGGCGTGCGGCAGTGACCGCATGCCAGAGCCGGGACGTAGCCGCGCCGGGGAACCTGCACCAGCACCGGTGCCCCTGCGTCGAGCGCCGCGCGAGCGGCTTCGAAAGCCACGGCGGGCAGCCGTGCGGTGCGCGCGGCCGGATCCCGGGCCAGCTCGAAGTCGTCGCCGGTCCCGGACACCCGTGGTGCGTGGGCACGCACCACCTCACGCGATGCGACGACCTCGTGCGCCCAGCCACTGTCCACCAGCAGCTGCGCTTCCGCGGTCCGGGCGAACCCGCCGGCCACGAAGCTCGCCCCGGTCTGGTGCGCGCGGAGCACCAGCACGTCACGCACATGGGGATACGGGGCGCGAGGTTCGGCGTGCAGATCGTCGCCGTCGTCCCACACCACGAACAGCCCGGGCTGATGCAGTGGAGCGAACATCGCGGCCCGGGTCCCCACGACCACGTGCGCGGCCCCGCGGCGGGCGCGAAGCCATCGCCGATACCGCCGGGCGGGACCGAGGTCGGCCGACAGCGCCACGACGCCGTCCTCGGGCATCAGATCCAGGCACGCGGCGTGCAGGCGGGCGAGGTCCCGATGATCCGGGACGACGAGCAGAGCCGACCGTCCCGCCGCCGACACCGTTGCGGCCAGTTCGGCCAGGCGGCGCGGCCAGTCCTCGCCCGGCAGCGCCTGCCACACCGCGCGCGCCTTCACCCCGGAAGCCAGCGCCTTGACCAGGGCGGCTCCGCGCTCGTAGCGCCGCCATTCGGCGGGCACGCCGCGCGCGGGCGGCCGCTGTCCCGGCTCGGACGGCTCGGCCTCCACCCGGGCATGGCGTGGCGGCACCGCCAGGCGCAGCACGTCGGCCATCGTGCCCGCGTAGCGATCGGCCACCGCGCGGGCCATCGAGGCCAGATCCGGTGACAGCACCGGCTCCGGCGAGACCACGCGCTCGAGGTAGGCCAGCCGGCCGGGATGGTCGGTGGTCTCGACCCGGTCGAGCACGTAGCCCTGCACCAGCTGCCCGGCGAAACGCACCTTCACCCGGCAGCCCGGCGCGGCGTCGCCTGCGTGCTCCTGCCGCACCCGGTAGTCGAACGGCCGATCCAGGTGCGGCAGAGGCACGTCGACCAGCACCCGGGCGATCGGAAGCTGGTCGGCGGGACGGCGCTCGGTCACGCCGATCACGGTAATCGCTGCAGGCGACGACGAACGGCACCGGTCGACGGGCTGTGACCGTGCCCCCTGGTCACCGCCACAGCCCGACCCCCTTGCGACCAGCACCCGGTCCGGCTACGCGGCGACCGGCTGTTCCCAGTCGATGCGGTAGCCGTACACCCAGTCCTGCTTGGCTGCGGCCTTGGCGGCGAACTTCATGAACAGCGGCAGCAGCAGGCGGCCGATCGGGCCTGCCGCTTTCCCGTCACCGTTGCGCTTGCCCATGGCGACGATGCGCTCCACCCGCTTGCGCCGCAGGCCCTCGTACGCGGCGAGGGCCTGGCCCACCGGCAAGTCGCGCAGGCACTTGGCGAGCGTGAGGGCGTCCTCCAGGGCCATCGAGGCTCCCTGGCCGGATGCCGGTGACGTGGCGTGCGCCGCGTCACCGACGATGACCATCCCATCCCGGTGCCAGGTGGGCACCCGCGGGAAGTCATAGGTGTTCCAGCCGGAGAAGATGTGGTCGGTGGCGTCGATGACACGCAGCGCCGGGAACTTGTCGTCGGCGAACAGCTCGTGCAGCCGTGCCCGCCACTGCTCCGGAGTGATCGCGGCGACCTCCTTCTGGGACAGCTCGCGCTTCTGCGGCGGGTTGGCGAACCACCAGATCTCGCCGTCCGGGCGCTTGACGTAGCTGAAGAAGCACCGTCGCCCGAAGAACATGTGCATCACACCGGGCTCGCCGGGCACGTCCACGCCACGCGCGTAGCCGCCGGCGTTCAGCAGCGGCACGTACCGCGGCTCGGGCGCCTCCGGGTCGATAATGCGCCTGGTGGCCGACCGGAGCCCGTCCGCCCCGACGAGCGCATCCCCCTCGGCGGTGCTGCCGTCCTCGAACCTTGCCACCACACCGGCGCCGGACGGCTCGGCGCCGACCAGCCGCTTGCCGTACTCGATCCGGATGCCGCGACGCACCGCTTCGTCGCGCAGGACCGTGTAGAGGTCGGCACGGGTGATCGTCTGGTTCACGGTGCCGTCCGGGAGCGGGTCGCCGAACCGGAACTCGGCGAGCCGCTTGTCGTCCATCTCCATCACCATCTTCGGCGTGTCGAAGCCGCGCCGACGGACCTGGTCCGAGATGCCGAGGGTGCGCAGGACGTCCATGCCGTTGACGGCCAGCGTCAAGAACGCGCCGACGCCGTCCGCCGTGCGGTCGTAAGCCTCGTAGACGGTCGCGTCGATCCCGGCCTGTTGCAGCGCCATGGCCGTCGCCGGCCCGGCCACCCCGCCGCCGACGATCATCACGTTCGTGACTTTGACTTTAGTCATGTTATGACTATACATAGCATGACTATTCATGTCATTCCCATATAGGGTGATGACGTGGCCAGCAACACCGACCGTCGTTCTCCCCTCGCCCTGGTGCTGCTCTCGCTGCTGGCGGAGGAGCCGATGCACCCGTACCGGATGCGGGAGATGATCAAGGCACGCGGCAAGGACCGGATCGCCAACGTCGCGGCGCGCAACAGCGTCTACCAAACGATCGACCGGCTGCACCGGGCAGGACTGATCACGATTCGCGAGACGGAGCAGGACGAACGCCGCCCGGAGCGCACGGTGTACGAACTCACCGACGCCGGTCGCGACACGCTGCGCCGGTGGACCCGGGCCATGCTGTCGGACGTGGCGCGCGAGTTCCCGGAGTTCCCGGCGGCGCTGGCGTCACTGATGGTGCTCAGCCCGGACGACGTGCTCGCTCAGCTGACGGCCAGGGCGGAAAAGCTCAAGGCGGAGATCGACGAGCGGAGCGCCGAACTCGCCGCGGTGGGTGACCTGCCGCGCCTGTTCACGCTCGACGACGAATACACCCTGACCATCAAGCGCGCGGAACTGCGATGGGTCGAGGGAGTCGTCGACGCTCTCCGGTCCGGCGAGCTGACCTGGTCCGAAGAGTGGATCAGGGAGATCGCCGCCAGGATGGAAGGGCAGGAGCACCGCGCGGGATGATCCCGGCCCGCGGACGCCGGTCAGGCCCCGGCGGCCGCCTTCAGCTCGTCCACCCGGTCGGTCCGCTCCCACGGCAGATCGAGGTCGGTGCGGCCGAAGTGGCCGTACGCGGCGGTCGGGGTGTAGATCGGCCGCAACAGGTCGAGGTCGCGGATGATGGCGCCCGGCCGCAGGTCGAACACCTCGGTGATGGCCTGCTGGATCTTGGCCGGGTCGACCGTCTCGGTGCCGAACGTCTCCACGAACAACCCGACCGGTGCCGCCTTCCCGATCGCGTAGGCCACTTGCACCTCGATCCGGCCGGCCAGGCCCGCGGCCACCACGTTCTTGGCCACCCAGCGCATGGCGTACGCGGCCGAACGGTCCACCTTCGACGGGTCCTTGCCGGAGAATGCGCCGCCGCCGTGGCGGGCCATGCCTCCGTAGGTGTCCACGATGATCTTGCGGCCGGTCAGGCCTGCGTCGCCCATCGGGCCGCCGATGACGAACCGGCCGGTCGGGTTGACCAGCAGCCGGAAGTCGGAGGTGTCGATCGGCAGGTCCTCGATCTCCGGGCCGATCACGTGCTCGCGCACGTCGACGCCGAGCATCTTGTCCAGGTCGATGCCCTCGGCGTGCTGGGTGGACACCACCACGGTGTCCAGGCGCACGGCCTGGTCCCCCGCGTACTCGATCGTCACCTGGGTCTTGCCGTCCGGACGCAAGTACGGCAGCACGCCGGTCTTGCGCACCGTCGCCAGCCGCCGGGCCAGCCGGTGGGCCAGCGCGATCGGCAGCGGCATGAGCTCCGGGGTGTCGCTGCACGCGTAGCCGAACATCAAGCCTTGGTCCCCGGCGCCCTGCCGGTCCAGCTCGTCGCCGCGGGCGTCGGCGCCGACGCGCGCCTCGTACGCCTCGTCGACACCCTGGGCGATGTCCGGCGACTGCGAACCGATCGCGACGTTCACACCGCACGAATTGCCGTCGAAGCCCTTCGCCGACGAGTCGTAGCCGATGTCGAGGATGGTGTCCCGCACGATCGTCGGGATGTCGGCGTAGGCCTCGGTGGTCACCTCGCCCGCGACGTGCACCTGGCCGGTGGTGATCAGCGTCTCCACCGCCACGCGGGACCGCGGGTCCTTCTCCAGCAGCGCGTCCAGGATCGCGTCACTGATGGCATCACAGATCTTGTCCGGATGCCCTTCCGTCACCGATTCCGAGGTGAACAGCCTGTTCTGCGATCCGGTCACGACACTTACCTTCCGTTGTGATGCGGCCGCTGCGATCGGCGCGCACGGCTTGCCACAAAGCCTACTTCGGAACGCCTGAATACCCGGTACCCACCGGTCACTATCCACTCAAGCGCCGGCGACGGCGGCTACCGCGTCCCACACTGCGGCCGCCAGTTGCGATTTCGATCCGAACGGGATAGGTGTTTCAGTCCCGTTCGCCGCCAGCAGCCACCCGGCGTTGTGCTCGACCTCGAACGCCTGCCCGTCGCCGACGGCGTTGACCACCAGCAGGTCGCTTCCCTTGCGGCGCAGTTTGGCGCGAGCGTGTTCCAGCACGTCGGCGCTCTCGTCCCCGGTCTCGGCCGCGAAGCCGACGATGACCTGTTCCGGTCTGCGCTGCGCGACCAGCTCGGCCAGCACGTCCGGATTGGTCTCCAGCTCGATCGGCGCCGGCCGGTCGCCGGTCTTCTTGATCTTGTGCTGGGTGAACCTGGCGGGACGGAAGTCGGCCACCGCGGCGGCCATCACCACCACGTCGGCCTCTTTCGCCGCTTCCAGCATCGCCTCGCGCATCTCCAGCGCCGTCGACACCGAGACCAGATCGACCCCGGCAGGCGTGGGCAACGTCACGGTGTGACCGGCCACCAGCGTGACCTTCGCGCCGCGCGCGGCCGCCACCCGCGCCAGCGCGTAGCCCTGTTTGCCGGACGAACGATTGCCCAGGTAGCGCACCGGGTCCAGCGGCTCCCTGGTGCCCCCGGCCGAGACGACCACGGACAGCCCTTCGAGATCGCGGCGCAGCGCATCCGCGTCGGCCAGCAGCAGCTTGGCCAGATCCACGATCTCCGCCGGATGGGCCAGGCGGCCCTTGCCGGTGTCGGGACCGGTGAGCCTGCCGGTGTCCGGGTCCGGGACGACCACCCCGCGCCGCCGCAGCGTCGCCACGTTCTCCTGGGTCGCCGGATGCTCCCACATCTCGGTGTGCATCGCGGGGAAGAAGATCGTGGGACACCGCGCGGTCAGCAGCGTGCCGGTGAGCAGGTCGTCCGCCACGCCGTGCGCGGCCTTGGCCAGCAGATCCGCCGTCGCGGGCGCGACCAGCACCAGGTCGGCCTCCTGGCCGATGCGCACGTGCTCGACCGAGGGGACGTTGGAGAACACGTCGGTGTGCACCGGCTGACCGGACAGCGCCTCCCACGTGGCGGCGCCGACGAACCGCAACGCGGCCGCGGTCGGCACGACCCGCACGCGGTGGCCCGACTCGGTGAGCCCGCGCAGCACCTCGCACACCTTGTAGGCGGCAATCCCGCCGCCCACGCCGAGCACGACGCTCGGCTTCCGGTCGGTCATCGCCGGACCTTTCGTGCGGCGGGGCCGTTACTCGCCCTCGGTGTGCTCGAGCAGACCGGCGTGGATCTCCCGCAGCGCGATCGACAGCGGCTTCTCCCGCGGGCCCGGCTCGACCAGCGGACCGACGTACTCCAGCAGGCCCTCGCCGAGTTGGGCGTAGTAGTCGTTGATCTGCCGCGCCCGCTTGGCCGCGTAGATGACCAGGGCGTACTTCGAGCTGACCTTCTCCAGCAGGTCGTCGATCGGCGGGTTGATGATGCCCTCGAGCTTCTCGCCCGTCGTTTCCTGCGTGGTGGTGGTCACTCGCTTCGTCTCCTTGCCTGTACCGGCCGGCGAATCGGACATGCGCCCGGACAGCGTCATCCCCGCCATGCCTCACTCACGGTCTGCAACAACCAAGGTTAGCAACTCGCGGGCGGCACGCTGCACGTCGGCATTGACTACGCACGCGTCGAACTCGCCTGCGGCGGCCAGTTCCCGCTTGGCGGCCTCCAGCCGTGCCGCCACGGCGGCGTCCTCCTCCGTGCCTCGCCCGGTCAACCGGTCGACCAGTTCCTCCCACGACGGTGGGACCAGCATCACCAGCTGGCAGTCGGGCATGGCGGCGCGCACCTGGCGGGCGCCCTGCAGCTCGATCTCCAGCACCGCGGGTCTGCCGGACTCCAGCGCCTCGATCACCGGTGCGCGCGGCGTGCCGTAGAAATTGCCCGCGTACTCGGCGTGCTCGAGCAGCTCGCCGTTGGCGACCATCTTTGCGAACGTCTCCCGGTCGACGAAGTGGTAGTGATCCCCGTCGACCTCGCCCTCCCGCGGCGGGCGGGTGGTCACCGAGACGCTGAAGTAGATCTCCGGCGCCAGCTCACGCAGCACCGCCATGACGCTGGACTTGCCGACCCCGGACGGACCGGAGACGACAGTGAGCCGGCGCCGGGCCGGGCGGCCCGACACCGGCTCACCGGTGCGCTTCACTCCCCGCTGAACTCGGCGAGCAGAGCCTTGCGCTGCCGCTCACCGAGCCCGCGCAGCCGACGGCTGGCGGCGATCTCCAGCTTCTCCATGGTCGCCTGGGCGCGCACCTTGCCCACGCCCGGCAGCGCCTCGAGCAGCGCAGAGACCTTCATCTTGCCGAGAACCTCGTCCGTCTCGGCCTGCTTGAGCACGTCGGCCAGAGTGGTGCCACCTCGCTTCAGCCGCTCCTTGAGCTCCGCCCGGGCCCGGCGAGCCGCAGCAGCCTTCTCCAAGGCAGCGGCGCGCTGTTCCTCGGTCAGCTGGGGAAGTGCCACGATGTCCTCCGATTTGCTTACGGTCGCTTCGTCGCCGCGACGTTACCTACCTGCGACCGACCACCTCAACGCGGGGTCTGCATCGGGTGACCGCTGCCAGACGTGCTGGTCGGTGGCCGTCGCGGATCGGGGTCTATCCCAACATAAAAACCCCGGCCTGCCAATGACCGGGTGATCGTCGGAGACGACGGATGAATCACGTCACGCCGGCGGCCACGCGACGCAGGGCAGCGCGCAGCTCGTCCGGGTCCGGACCGTGCCGCAGGATGTCCCGCGCGGACGCCGGAAGCACCACGTTCCGGCCGCCAGAAGCGCCGTGGACGGCGTTGGCGAGGTTCCCAGGGCTGGCACCGAACAACCGCCGCAAATCGTCCGCTGTGGCGCCCTGAGCGCCGAATCCGGGGGCGAGCACCGGACCGTTCAGCCTGCCGATGTCGACGTCCAGCTCCGGCAGCGTGGCGCCGATCACCAGGCCGACGTCGCCGAGCGGCGCGCGCCCGGCGTTCAGCTCCGCCGCCGCGTCGACGATTTCCTGCGCCACCTGCCGTTGCAGCTGGTGCCCCTCCGGATTGGACGTCCTGGCCAGCACGAACAGCCCGCGGCCGGTTTCCGCGGCCAGCTCCACCGCGGGCCGCAGCGCCCCGAACCCCAGATACGGCGAGACGGTGATCGCGTCGGCCGCGAGCGGCGCCTTGTCGGAGAGGTAGGCGCGCGCGTAGGCGGCCATGGTCGAGCCGATGTCTCCGCGCTTGACGTCCAGCAGGACCAGCGCCCCGGCGGCGCGCAGGCCGTCGATCAGTCGCTCGAGCACCGCGATGCCCGCGGCACCGTAGCTTTCGAAGAACGCCGACTGCGGCTTGACCACCGCCGCTTCCGGCCCGAACACGTCCACACAGGTCTGGGCGAACCGGGCCAGCCCGAACGGGTCGTCCGGCAGGCCCCAGGACCGCAGCAGCTCCGGATGCGGGTCCACGCCCACGCACAGCGGCCCGCGCCGCCGGATCGCGGCCAGCAGCCGCTCACCGAACCTCGTACCCGCACTCATGACCGCTCCGCCCGCAACGCCGCCTGCAACTCCTGCAACGACCGCACACCGATGTCACCGCGGATGGCCGCCTCGATGCCGTGCACGGCCGCCGCCAGGCCCTGGATGGTGGTGACGCACGGGATGTCCCTGGACACCGCCGCGGTGCGGATCTCGTAGCCGTCGATGCGCGGCCCGCTGTTGCCGTACGGGGTGTTGATCACCATGTCCACCGCGCCGTCGAGGATCATCTCGACGATGTTCGGCTCGCCGTCGCCGGCGCTCTCGTAGTGCTTGCGCACCACGGTGCACGGGACGCCGTTGCGGCGCAGCACGGCCGCCGTGCCCGCGGTGGCCAGCACCTCGAAGCCGAGGTCGGCCAGCCGTTTCACCGGGAAGATCATCGCGCGCTTGTCCCGGTTGGCCACCGACACGAACACCCGGCCGGACGTCGGCAGCGAGCCGTAGGCGCCCGCCTGGGACTTGGCGAAGGCCATCCCGAACGACGAGTCGACGCCCATCACCTCGCCGGTGGACTTCATCTCCGGCCCGAGCAGCGAGTCGACGCCCTGGCCTTCCGGGGTGCGGAACCGGTGGAACGGCAGCACCGCCTCCTTCACCGACACCGGAGCCTCCGGCGGGAGCGTGCCGCCGTCGCCATGGGCCGGGAGCACACCGCTTTCCCGCAGCTGCTTGATGGACTGCCCCATCATCAGCAGCGCGCACGCCTTGGCCAGCGGGACACCGGTGGCCTTGGAGACGAACGGCGCCGTCCGTGACGCGCGCGGGTTGGCCTCCAGCACGTACAGCACGTCGTCCTTGAGGGCGTACTGCACGTTGAGCAGCCCGCGCACGCCGACCCCGCGGGCGATGGCCTCGGTGGACGCCCGGACCTTCTCCAGGTCGGTGACACCGAGCGTGATCGGCGGCAGTGCGCAGGACGAGTCGCCGCTGTGCACACCGGCTTCCTCGATGTGCTCCATCACGCCGCCGAGGTAGAGCTCTTCGCCGTCGAACAGCGCGTCCACGTCGATCTCGATGGCGTCGTCGAGGAAGTTGTCCACCAGCACCGGGTGCTCCGGCGTGACCTCGGTGGCGCGCTCGATGTAGCTGGCCAGGTGCTGCTCGTCGTAGACGATCTCCATGCCACGGCCGCCCAGCACGTAGGACGGGCGGACCAGCACCGGGTAGCCGATCTCGTCCGCGATGCGCTTGGCGCCTTCGAACGACGTGGCGGTGCCGTACTTCGGCGCGGGCAGCCCGGCGGCCCGCAGCACCTCGCCGAACGAGCCCCGGTCCTCGGCGAGGTGGATCGCCTCCGGCGGGGTGCCGACGATCGGCACCCCCGCGTCGGCCAGCCGTTGTGCGAGCTTGAGCGGCGTCTGCCCGCCCAGCTGGACGATCACCCCGGCGACTGTGCCGCTCTGCTGCTCGGCGTGCACGACCTCCAGCACGTCCTCGAACGTCAGCGGCTCGAAGTACAGCCGGTCCGAGGTGTCGTAGTCGGTGGAGACCGTCTCCGGGTTGCAGTTGATCATCACGGCCTCGTAGCCGGCGTCCCGCAACGCCAGCGCGGCGTGCACGCACGAGTAGTCGAACTCGATGCCCTGGCCGATCCGGTTCGGCCCACTGCCCAGGATGATCACCTTGGGCCGCTCGCGCTGCTCGGCGACCTCGGACTCGGCGGCCGGGTCGAGCTCGTAGGCGCTGTAGTGGTACGGCGTCCGCGCGGCGAATTCCGCGGCGCAGGTGTCGACCGTCTTGAACACCGGCCGCACCCCCAGCCTGTGCCGCAGTGCACGCACGCCGTCCTCCCCGGCCAGTTCCGGCCGCAGCGCGGCGATCTGCTGGTCGGAGATGCCGTAGCGCTTCGCCCGCCGCAGCAGCGGCTCGTCCAGCACCGGCGCGTCCACGATCTGCTTGCGCAGCTCCACCAGCGACTGGATCTGGTCGACGAACCACGGGTCGATCCCGGACGCCTCGGCCACCTGCTGCACGGTGCCGCCGAGCCGCAGCGCCCGCTCCACCGCATACAGCCTTCCGTCGCGCGGGGTGCGCAGTTCCTCCAGCGTCGACTCCAGCGTGGCGCCTGCCGGATCCGGCTGCGTCCAGAAGCCCGCCGCCTTGGTCTCCAGCGACCGCAGGGCCTTGCCGAGCGCTTCGGTGAAGCTCCGGCCGAGCGCCATCGCCTCGCCGACCGACTTCATCGTGGTGGTCAGCGTCGGGTCGGCACCGGGGAACTTCTCGAACGCGAACCGCGGCACCTTGACCACGACGTAGTCCAGCGTCGGCTCGAACGACGCGGGCGTCTCCCCGGTGATGTCGTTGCGGATCTCGTCCAGCGTGTAGCCGATGGCCAGCTTCGCGGCGATCTTGGCGATCGGGAAACCGGTGGCCTTGGAGGCCAGCGCGGACGACCGGGACACCCGCGGGTTCATCTCGATGACGACCATGCGGCCGGTCTGCGGGTGCACCGCGAACTGGATGTTGCAGCCGCCGGTGTCCACCCCGACCGCACGGATCACCTTGATCCCGACGTCGCGCATGTGCTGGTACTCGCGGTCGGTCAAGGTCATCGCGGGCGCCACGGTGACCGAGTCGCCGGTGTGCACGCCCATCGGGTCGACGTTCTCGATCGAGCAGACCACGACCACGTTGTCGTGCTTGTCGCGCATCAGCTCGAGCTCGTATTCCTTCCAGCCGAGGACGCTCTCCTCGATCAGCACCTCGGTGACCGGCGACTCCTCCAGGCCGATGGCGGCCATCCGCTCCAGGTCCTCCTCGGTGTGCGCCATGCCGGAGCCGAGGCCGCCCATGGTGAACGACGGCCGGATGACCACCGGAAGGCCGAGCTCGGCGACGGTCTGGCGGACCTCGTCCATGGAGTGACACACCCGGCTGCGCGGCACGTCGGCGCCGATGGAGCGGACGATGTCCTTGAACTTCTGCCGGTCCTCGCCGCGCTGGATGGCGTCGATGTTGGCGCCGATGAGCTCGACGCCGTAGGCGTCCAGCACGCCCCGCTCGTGCAGCGCGACGGCGGCGTTCAGCGCCGTCTGCCCGCCCAGCGTGGCCAGCAGCGCGTCCGGGCGCTCCCGTTCGATGACCTTCTCCAGGAACTCGGGCGTGACCGGCTCGATGTAGGTGGCGTCGGCGAACTCGGGGTCGGTCATGATCGTCGCCGGGTTGGAGTTGACCAGGCTCACCCGCAGCCCTTCGGCGCGCAGCACCCGGCAGGCCTGCGTCCCGGAGTAGTCGAACTCGGCGGCCTGACCGATGACGATCGGGCCGGAGCCGACCACCAGGACATGCTCGATGTCGTCGCGCTTAGGCACCCTTGGCCTCCATCACAGCCACGAACTGGTCGAACAACGGCGCCGCGTCATGGGGTCCGGCCGCCGCCTCTGGGTGGTACTGCACGCTGAACGCGGGCACGTCCAGCGCGCGCACACCTTCCACACACCCGTCGTTCGGGCAGTAGTGGCTGACTTCGGCCGCGCCGAAGTCGGTGTCGAAGCGCTCGCCGGGTTCGCCTTCCAGCGCGAAACCGTGGTTCTGTGCGGTGATCGCCACGGTGCCGGTGCGCACGTCGATCACCGGGATGTTGATGCCGCGGTGCCCGTAGCGCAGCTTGTAGGTGGACATGCCCAGCGCGCGGCCCAGGATCTGATTGCCGAAGCAGATGCCGAACAACGGCACCTCGTGGCGCAGCACCTGCCTGGTCACCTCGGTGGCGTGATCCATCGTCGCCGGGTCGCCCGGCCCGTTGGACAAGAAGACCCCGTCCGGCTCCATGGCCAGCAGCTCCTCGGCGGACGTGGACGCCGGGAGCACGTGCACCTCGATCCCCCGCTCGGCCATCATTCGCGGCGTGTTGGACTTGATGCCGAGGTCGAGCGCGGCCACTCGGAACCGCCGTTCACCGTGCGCAGGCACCACGTAGGGTTCGGCGGTGGTGACGTGCTTGGCCAGGTCCGCACCGGCCATCGGCGGCGAAGCCAGCACCTGCTCCAGCATCTCCTGCTCGGGCGGCAAAGTCTCACCGGAGAACACGCCCGCTCGCATCGCGCCGCGCTCTCGCAGGTGCCGGGTCAGCGACCGGGTGTCCACCCCGGCGATGCCGACCACGCCCTGCCGGTCCAGCTCGTCCGCCAGGGTGCGGGTGGCACGCCAGTTCGACGGGATGCGCGCGGGATCGCGCACCACGTAGCCGGCCACCCAGATGCGTGCCGACTCGTCGTCCTCGTCGTTCCACCCCGTGTTGCCGATGTGCGGCGCGGTCTGCACCACGATCTGGCGGTAGTACGAAGGGTCGGTCAGCGTCTCCTGATACCCGGTCATGCCGGTGCAGAACACCGCCTCGCCCAGCGCCGTCCCACGCGCGCCGAAGGGCTCGCCGCGGAAGATGCGGCCGTCTTCCAACACCAGCGCGGCCGAGGGGGTCACGGTGCCGTTCATGCCGCACCTTTCATGCTCGTCCACTCGGGATATGCGTCCATGTCGTCGCCACGGAAGCCGGTGTCCAGCAGCGCGTCACCGAGCCGCCAGGTGATCACCAGCAGACCGTCGATGCCCATCACCTTGCCCGCCATCCTGCGTGCGGTGCCGACCTCGGTGATCGCCGAAGCCGGGATGAAGAAGCTGCGCGCACCGTGCCGCTCGACCACGACGCCGCTGTCGTGCCGCCGCAGGGTGGCCGGGCCGCGCATCCCCACCCCACGGGCGACGATGCGGTCCTGCCATCGGCCGTGCGGCGTGGTCGCCACGTACACGCCGTCCATCGCCGCCAGCTCCGGCCCGAGATCTTCCGGGACGTCCGGGAAAGGCGGGTACAGCACACTCTGTTCGCGAGCCTTGCGCCGCCAGCCGAGCCACATCGCCCAGACCCCGAGCAGGAAGACCGCGAGCACCAGCAACGTGAGCAGAAAACGTTCCACTAGCGAACCTTCCCATCCAACTGGGTGATTCGCCCACGCAACATGGTCGCCGTCACGACGCCGGGGAGCGTCATCCCCTCGTACGGGGTGTTCGCGGCGATGCTGGCCAGCTCGTCGCCGTGCACCGTCCACTCCCGGTCCGGGTCGACCAACGCCAGCGTCGCGGGCTCACCCACGGCCACCGGCCTGCCCTGGTCGGCCAGCCGCCCGATTTCCGCGGGCCGCTCGCTCATCACCCGCGCGACGTCGCGCCAGGACAGCAGGCCGGGGCGGACCATGGTCTGCACGACGACCGACAGCGCGGTCTGCAGGCCGAGCATGCCCGGGCGGGCGGCTTGCCACTCCACGTCCTTGTCCTGCGGGGCGTGCGGGGCGTGGTCGGTGGCCACGCAGTCGACGATGCCCTCGGCCAGTGCTTGGCGCAGGGCCGCGGTGTCCGGCTCGGTGCGCAGCGGCGGGTTCACCTTGTTCACCGGGTCGTAGCTGGTCAGCCGCTCGTCGGTGAGCAGCAGGTGATGCGGGGTCACCTCGGCGGAGACCTGGGTGCCGCGCTCCTTCGCCCAGCGCAGGACGTCGACCGTCCCCTTGGTGGAGACGTGGCAGATGTGCAAGCGGGCGCCGACGTGCTGCGCCAGGATGCAGTCGCGGGCGACGATCGCTTCTTCAGCGGCCGCGGGCCAGCCGGCGAGCCCGAGTCGCGCCGCCAGCTCACCTTCGTGCGCCTGCGCCCCGACGGTCAGGCGGGGTTCTTCCGCGTGCTGCGCGATCACCGCATCCAGCGCCCGGGAGTACTCGAGCGCGCGGCGCATGATCAGCGGGTCGTGCACGCAGAAACCGTCGTCGGAGAACATCCGCACCCGGGCCCGCGAGGAGGCCATGGTGCCGAGCTCGGCGAGCTGTTCGCCCTCCAGCCCGACGGTCACCGCACCGACCGGGTACACGTCGACCAGCCCGACGGACTCGCCGATCCGGCGGACGTGCTCGACGACGACGGCGTTGTCCGCAACCGGGTCGGTGTTGGCCATCGCGAACACCGCCGTGTACCCGCCGAGAGCGGCGGCCGCGCTGCCGGTGGCGATCGTCTCGGCGTCTTCCCGCCCGGGTTCCCGCAGGTGGGTGTGCAGGTCGACGAAACCGGGCAGCAGCACCTGGCCGCCCGCTTCGATCACTTCCGCGCCGTCCGGTGGCGTGATCTTCGGCTCGATCGCGGCGATCACCCCGTCCGACACCAGCACGTCCACCGGGTCGCCCTCGCCGTAGGGCCGGGCGCCGCTGATCACAACGTCGGTCATCGGGCCTCCGCTCGTCTCGGTGCTCGTTCCCGGCAGGCCATGCGTCCCCCGCCTGCCGTGTGCTGCGCTCGGCTGGTCATGCGTCCCCGCCGGCCCGGGTCTGCGCGGCCAGCAAGTGGTAGAGGACGGCCATCCGCACGTGTACGCCGTTGCGCACCTGCTCGACGATCACGGAATTGGCCGCGTCCGCCACGCTGTCGGCGATCTCCATGCCGCGCAGCATCGGGCCGGGGTGCATCACCACCGCGTGCTCCGGGAGCAAGGCGGCCCGCGCGGCGTTGAGGCCGTAGTTGATCGAGTACTCGCGGGCCGACGGGAAGAACGCCCCGTGCATCCGCTCGGCCTGCACCCGCAGCATCATCACCGCGTCCGCGGCGGGCAGCTCGGCGTCCAGGTCGAAGCTGACCCGCACCCGGCGTGACGCCAGCCAGCCGGTCAGCGCGGCGGGCACCAGCGTGGGCGGGCCGACCAGCACCACTTCGGCACCGAGCGTGGTCAGCAGGTGGACGTTGGAGCGGGCGACCCGGCTGTGCAGCACATCACCCACGATGACTACTCGCCGTCCCTCCAACGGCCCAAGCCGTTCGCGGAGCGTGGCGGCGTCCAGCAGCGCCTGTGTCGGGTGCTCGTGCATTCCGTCACCGGCGTTGATCACCGAAGTGGGGGTATCCGCCAGCCACTCGGCCAGCCGCTGGGCGGCGCCCGACGCGGGGTGCCGCACGATGACGCAGTCCGCGCCCGCCGCCGAGAGGGTCAGCGCCGTGTCGCGCAGGCTCTCGCCCTTGCCCACCGACGAGCCGCTGGCCGAGACGTTCACCACGTCGGCGCTCATCCACTTGCCCGCCAGCTCGAACGACACCCTGGTGCGGGTGGAGTTCTCGTAGAACATGGTGATCACGGTGCGGCCGCGCAGCGTCGGCAGCTTGCGCACCTCGCGCCCCAGCAAGGTGCGCTTGAGCTCGTCGGCGGTGTCCAGCAACGCCGTTGCGGTGTCCCGGTCCAGTCCCTCGGTGGTCAGCAGATGCTTCACCGCGAACCCTCTCCCCCGCCTGCTTCCGGCGCGGCCGCGCGCAGCAGCACCGCGTCGCGCCCGTCCACCTCCGACAGCAGCACCGCGACCTCTTCCCGGCGCGACGTCGGCACGTTCTTGCCCACGTAGTCGGCCCTGATCGGCAGCTCACGGTGGCCGCGGTCCACCAGCACGGCCAGTTGCACCACGCGTGGCCTGCCGATGTCGCGCAGCGCGTCCAGCGCGGAGCGGATGGTGCGGCCGGAATACAACACGTCGTCGACCAGGACGACGGTCCGGTCGTCGATGCCGCCTTCCGGCAGCTGGGTGAGTTCGAGCGGACGCGGCGGGCGACGGCGCAGATCGTCCCGGTAGAGGGTGACGTCGAGGCTGCCGTGGGGAACCGGCTGACCGGAGAACTCGGTGATGCGCCCGGCGAGGCGAGCCGCCAGCGGCGCTCCCCTGGTGGGGATGCCCAGCAGGACCGGGACCGGTTCGCCTCCGGGCCCGATGGCCGTCTTCTCGATGATCTGATGCGCGATGCGGGCGATGGTGCGCGCGACGTCGCCGGCGGAGAGCAGCTCGCGCTCTGCCGGTCCCGTCGCGCCGCGGGTGCGCGGCGCCACGTGCAGCTCCTTCCCCGCCTCACGGGACGGGTCGTTAAAGGATTCCAGATCGGCTACCCCGCGTGTGCGCGGCAGCGTCGCCCCGACAGTAGCAGGGTCCGTTACTCAGCCGACTGGGTGGTGTCGAGAATTTGGGACGATTCCCCCGGATGAACGGGTTGAACTGGTGACCACGAGCGGTAACCATTACGCTGAGTATTCACCTCACGAAGCTCGCCCGTCCGACAACAGTGGCGGGGCACAGGGAACGGAGAGATGAGCACATGGGCGATTACGCCAAGGCGCTGGGCGCCAAGCTCCGCAGCATCCGGCAGCAGCAAGGGCTGTCGTTGCACGGCGTCGAGCAGAAGTCCGGTGGCCGGTGGAAAGCGGTCGTGGTCGGCTCCTACGAACGGGGCGACCGGGCAGTAACCGTCCAGAAGCTCGCTGAACTCGCCGACTTCTACGGCGTGCCGGTGGTCGAGCTGCTGCCGGAGGGACGCGTGCCGTCCGGTGCCGAGCCGGCCACCAAGATCGTGATCAACCTGGAGCGATTGCAGCAGCTACCCGCCGAGAAGGTCGGCCCCTTGGCCCGCTACGCGGCGACCATCCAGAGCCAGCGCGGCGACTACAACGGCAAGGTGCTGTCCATCCGGACCGAGGACCTGCGCTCGCTGGCGATCATCTACGACATGACGCCGGGTGAGCTGACCGAGCAGCTGATCGAGTGGGGTGTGCTGCCGCCGGAGGCGCGACCGGCCAAGGACGACAACAACTGACACGTCGCACGAAAGGCTCCGGCACGCTGGGCGGGCCGGAGCCTTGGTCGTTGTCCGGCGCCCCGCGCAGCGGCCAGCACGGTGTGCGCCGGTGGTTGCGCAGAACACCGAGCTTTGCTGTTCAAGTGGGTCAGGTGGCAATCGGTACGGAACGCAGCCGCCGGGGCAAGGGAACGCGGCCGTGAGCGCGGCTGGGGGTCGGCGTAGCCGGCAAGCTCGGGGCGACCGGGAAAGCGGTGCTCGGATCGCAACCAGCGAGGCTGGTGGCGGCAAGCACAGCGTGCAGGGACGATCACCGCAGCCAGTTGGAGCGCGAACACAGCCGGTCGCGACCGTCCGAAACCCCGTTGCCCGGACCCGAAACGCGCAGCCCAGGTGACCGGAGCGCGTAACACCGGATCGGAGTCCTGCACACGCTCCATCCGGCGTCGGCTCCAGTCGCCCGAAGTCGGCAGCCGGTCTGCCCGGAGCACACCCCGGCCGGTCAGAGCGCCGCGTCCTGGCGATCAGAGCACCGCACCCTGGCGACAGAGCGCCGCACCGCGGCCGGTCAGAGCGCCGCGCCCCGGCGGTCAGAACACCGCACCCCGGCCGACCAGAGCCGCACCCCGGCGGTCAGAGCACGGAGCGCAGTTTGTCGGCCACCGTGGCCATCCGGCCCAGCACGCCGTTGACGAAACGGGGCGAGTCGTCGGTGGAGAGCATCTTGGCGATGCTGACGGCCTCGTCGATGGCGACCGGATCCGGCACGTCCTCGGCCCACAGCAGCTCGAAGACGCCCATGCGCAGCACGGCGAGGTCGACCGGCGGCATACGCTCGATCGTCCAGCCCTTGGCGTACTCGGCCAGCAGCTCGTCGATGTGTTCCCGGTGTTCGGCCACCCCTTCGACCAAGGTGATGGCGTAGTCCGGGACCGGGTCAGCGTCCGGCGACCCGACACGTGCGGACAGCACCTCGGCCGGCTCGACGCCGCGCAGGTGCGCTTCGTAAAGCAGCTCGACGGCCCGCTGGCGCGCCGCGCGGCGCCCAGCAGGCCGGGATGCCCGCCCGCTCAACTGGATGCACGGCCGAGGTAGCGGCCGTCACGCGTGTCGACCTTGACCTTGTCACCGGTGTTGACGAACAGCGGCACCTGGATCTCCGCGCCGGTCTCGAGCTTGGCCGGCTTGGTGCCTCCGGTGGCCCGGTCCCCTTGCAAGCCGGGGTCGGTGTGTTCCACGACCAGCTCGACCGAGGTGGGCAGCTCGACGAACAGCGGCGTCGACTCGTGGAACGACACCGTGGCCTCGGTGTTCTCCAGCATGTACTTGGCGGCGTCACCGACGACCTCGGCCGAGACCGGCACCTGGTCGTAGGTCTTGGCGTCCATGAACACGTAGTCGTCGCCGTCCTTGTACAGGTACGTCATGGCGCGCCGGTCGACCGTGGCGGTGTCCACCTTCACACCCGCGTTGAAGGTCTTGTCCAGCACCTTCCCGCTGAGCACGTGCTTCAGCGTGGTGCGCACGAACGCGCCGCCCTTGCCGGGCTTGACGTGCTGGAAGTTCAGGACGGTCCACAGCTCACCGTCCAGGTTGAGCACCATGCCGTTCTTCAGGTCGTTGGTGGTGGCCACTGGTTGCCGTTCTCCCGTGTTCGTCGTGCGCGCCGGCGCGCGCCATGCTCTGTCAAACGGTCACCAATTCCTTAATCGACAAGGTCAGAACTTCGTTGTCGCCCTCGGCGACGACGAGGGTGTCCTCGATCCGTACGCCCCCGCGGCCGGCCAGATACACACCGGGCTCCACGGTGACCGTCATACCAGCGGAAAGTTTACCGGCGCCGGTCTTGGCGATGCGCGGCGCCTCGTGCACGTCGAGGCCGACGCCGTGCCCGAGACCGTGCGGGAATTCGTCCCCGTATCCGGCGCGGTCGATCACTCTGCGGGCGGCCGCGTCCACCGCGGCCAGGTCGGCCCCTGCCACGGCCGCCTGGCGGCCGGCCGCTTGCGCGGTGCTGACCAGGCTGTAGATTTCGCGCTGCCACGCGGCGGGCCGCCCGATGACCAGGGTGCGGGTCATGTCGGAGTGGTAACCGCCCACTACGGCGCCGAAGTCCAGTTTGACGAAGTCGCCCTCGGCCAGCACGGCGTCGGTCGGCCGGTGGTGCGGGATCGCCGAGTTGGGCCCGGTGGCCACGATCGACGGGAACGCGATGGCGTCGGCGCCGTGATCGAGCATCAGGTTCTCCAGCTCGCGGGCGACCTGCCGCTCGGTCCAGCCCGCGCGCACCCCGCCGTGTTCGATCAGGTCGGCCAGGGCACGGTCGGCGGCCGCGCACGCCATCCGCAGCGCCTCGATCTCCCCGGCGTCCTTGACCGCGCGCAGCTGCTCGACCAGTCCCGGGGTCCGGACCAGGTCGATGCCGTCCGCCAGCTCGGTCATCGTGTCGTAGAAGTCGACGCTGACGTGCTGGCTTTCGAAGCCGAGCCGCCGGTAGGCCTGGGCATCGCTCGCGGCGTGCCGCACCAGGGCGGCCGCGCTGGCCCGGTCGAGGACCGTCTGCAGGTCGGGGACCTCGGCCTTCGCCTGCGTCGTGTAGCGGCCGTCGGTGCAGAAGACCGTGCGCTGCTCGCTGGCCGGCTCGTCTGCGACGTGCACCAGCAGCGCGGCGTTCGAGCCGGTGAACCCGGTCAGGTACCTGATGTTGCGGAGGTCGGTGACGAGGATCGCGTCGACGTCCCGCTCCGCCAGCAGGCGGCGCAGCGCGGCGCGGCGGCGGGGGTGGACGTCCTCGGTGTGTGTTCGCGGCACGGCGTTCAAGCCTAGTGGCACCGGCTCGGCATAGCGTCCAAGCCTCGTGGCACCCGCTCGGCACGGCGCCCAATCCCCGCAGCACCTCCCTCGGCACTGCGCCCCCACCCCGCAGCACCTCCCTCGGCACGGCGCCCAAGCCTTCGTGGCACCCCCACAGCACGGCGCCCCCACCCCGTGGCACCGACTAGGGTGCTGGTCATGAGTGCGTGGTCGGTTCGGGGTCCCGTGATGGCGGTGGTGCACGCCGCAGGCACGGTCGTGCTGCTCAAGCTGAAGCTGGCCGGGGTCATGCCACCGACGTTTCTGACCTGGATCACCATCGCGGTCCTGATCGGGGTCGCGTGGTTGTGGGGCTCCATCGACGGCTGGCGCCGGATCGACCGGCCGGTGGTCACTTGGTTCGTCGCGGGCGTCGTCGGCGGCCTGCTCGGTGGTGTACTCAACGTGGCCGGGCGCGCGCTGTTCGTCGACCAGACCGGGGTGTCGCAGTTGCCTGCCCAGCTGACCAGTGGGGCGGCGTTCACCGCGCTGTTGATCATGGTGCCGGCCTGGGTCGGGGTCGCGATCGGCGCACGGCTCGATCCGCCCGTTGCCCAGGAGCCTGGGGCCGCGGGCGCGGTCTCATCCGCAGCCGCTCCCCGGGATCGGGCCGCATCGGCGAAAGAAGCGGCGCGCTCCCGTGCGGCAACGCGAACCGCCAAGGTGCGGCCCTCGCCCCATAATCGCAAACCGTCGCCTACTGCCCTTCAAGAGCGCGACGAGCCGGCTTCGCGGACTGCGCAGCGTCCGGGTTCGGCGGGAAAAAGCCGGGGGACGTCCGGCCCGGCGAACAGAACTCCGTCTCCTCGTCCGCGCCCGGACCGGGATTCGTCCGGTCGGTCCGGGTCCGAGGACTAGGCGGTCACCGCTGCGCGGGCGCTCGCCACACCCCGGCTGCCCCGCGCCCCCACGGCCGAAGGCGTCAAGTGATCACATTCCGCCACAGTTGATCAACACCGCCAGGCGGATGGCCGCGGACGACGTCAGCCGAGCGAGCCACCGTGCGGGTGCGCGCTCCACGCGTTGTCGCTGACGGTGCGCGACTTCGAGCCGTTCAGCTGGGCAAGCTTCGAGACGAGCCGCTGATCGGGCACCAGCCACAGCCGCTTGTCCTCCAGCAACATGCCCGCCTTGTTGTCGGGTGACTGCAAAATCGGCGCTCCCGCACGCAGCCGGGCCGCCACCGGCAGCTCGGGCAAATCCGCGGGTCGTTCCTCCAGCACGTGCCTGGCCAGGACCTCGGCGACCGACCGCCGGTCCACCCTGATCAGCTTGCCGTTCGTGACCAGATCCATGGTCCGCTCGGGCGACGGGAAGGTGTAACCGTCGAGAATGCGGAGCGCTCGCTGCGGGTCCTGGCACCCGCGTGCACCTTCCAGGTCCATGCCGAAGTGCCGCATGTCCGTGGGCGCTTCGGAATTCTGCGTTGCCCTGATGACGTCCAGCGGCACGGTTCCGCACGGATCGTCCTCGGACAACGGCGCGTGGCCGTGCGCGGTGCGCACCAAGCCGGGGCCTTCCCGCCACGGACCGCGGATCGACACCGGCGGGAACGGGTTCACCGTGAAATGCCGGTCCCAGAAGGTGAGTGTGGTGCCTGCCTTCGTCTGGTGCGCGATCGCGAACGCGTCGAGCACGTCCACCCACATCAGATCCGCGCTGAACGCGTCGACCAGCGAGCTCTCCCGAGGGGCCGCGGTGTTGGGAACCGGTTTGAACCCGGTGGGCGCCAGCGCTTCGACCCCGGAGTTGAAGCGCGGGTCACGGGACCTGAGCAGGAACTGACCTGCGCCGTTCCACCCCGCCGCTTCGGCCGTGGTGTCGGTGAACATCAGGTAGAACCAGCCGTCCAGGTAGACGGCCGACGGCTGGCCGACGCCGTAGGCGTTGTCGCGCTTCCGGCCGTGCGACGGGGTGACGATGGGCTTGCCGCCGTTGGCCCGGCGCCACGTGATGCCGTCGCGGCTGGTCGCCACGCCGATCGCGTTGCCGAAGTTGTGGTCGTCGTTGCGGGCGCCTGTGTAGTACAGGTAGTAGACCCCGTCGACTTTGATGACCGACGGGTCGCACGTGTGCTTGGCGTCGAAACCCCGACGGCTGCCACTGAACACCGCCTTCGGCCCCTGAGTGCCCGAGGCGTCACGGAACGGCCCGTCGAGCGTCCGCGCTTCCCCGTACAGGATGTCGTCGCCTGCAGGCTTCGCCGCGCCGTACTGGCTGCACCACCACATGCGCTTGCGGTCGCCCTCGACCATCACGGTCGGGCCGTAGTTGTACGGTGCATCTGCCCAGCCGGCGGCGACCACCCCTGGGCTCTGGCGGTGGTTGACCGCGCGCAGCTTCAGTTTCGGCTCGACCTGCTGCTGTGCCGGATGCTGTCGTGGCTGCTGCCCGTGCAACGGCGACGCCGGCGACTGGGCGGGCAGCGCCTCCGAACTGCCGTCGTCGCAGCCCGACAGCACGGCCAGCGTCATCAGGAGAACGATCTGAACGACCGCGGCCACCCGCCGACGCCGCGCGGCACGCTTCGCGGCGAGCCTCCCGCCCCTGCCTCCGACACCCGCCACAGCGGGGGTCAGTCGGCTGATTTCACCCGTTCGGCGATCCATCGCAGCGCCAAACCGTACCCTGTGATGCCCAAGCCGGTGATCACCCCGTCGGCCACCGCCGCGGTGACGCTGTGCCTCCGGAACTCCTCCCGTGCGTGGATGTTGGAGATGTGCACCTCGACCAACGGTGCGGTCAGCTGCGCACACGCGTCCCGCAGGGCGATCGAGTAGTGCGTCCACGCCGCCCCGTTGAGGATCACCGGCCACTGGTTGTCGGCGGCTTCGTGCAACCACTCGACCATGTCGCCTTCGTGGTTGGTCTGCCGGACATCGACCTGGAGCCCCAGCCCGGCCGCTGTCGAGCGGCAGTAGTCGACCAGGTCGTCGTAAGTCGTCTCGCCGTAGATGTGCGGCTCCCGCTTGCCGAGGCGATTCAGGTTGGGGCCGTTGAGAATCAGCACGTTCACAGCAGCACCTTCTTCGTCTCGCCCGGTTCTCCGGACACCGCCGAGTAGGCGGCCGCGAGCAGTGCCGGGTCCGGGCCCTCCAGCCTGCCCGGCTTGCCCAGCGCGTCCAGCACGACGAATCGCAGCACCCCGGAGCGTGTCTTCTTGTCCCTGCGCATGATCTCCAGCAGCTCCGGCAGGGCCTGCGGGTCGTAGCTGACCGGAAGCCCGAGGGCGGTCAGCACCCGGGCATGCCGCGCCGCGGTCTCGTCGTCGAGCCGCCCGGCCAAGCGGGCCAGCTCGGCGGCGAACACCAGGCCCACGCTGACCGCCGCGCCGTGCCGCCACCGGTAGCGCTCCCGCCGCTCGATGGCGTGCCCCAGGGTGTGCCCGTAGTTCAGCACCTCGCGCAGGCTGGACTCGGTCAGGTCGGCGGCCACGACGTCCGCCTTGACCTGGATCTTGCGGCGGATCAGCTCGGGCAGGACGTCCCCGGTGGGGTCGGTCGCCGCCGCCGGATCGGCCTCGATGCGGTCCAGGATGACCGGATCGGCGATGAACCCGCCCTTGACGATCTCGGCCATGCCTGCGACGAGCTCGTTGCGCGGCAAGGTCTCCAGGGTGGTCAGGTCCACCAGCACTGCGCTCGGCTCGTGGAAGGCACCGACCAGATTCTTCCCGGCGTCGGTGTTGATGCCGGTCTTTCCGCCGATCGCCGCGTCCACCATGCCGAGCAACGTGGTCGGGACGTTGACCAACCGAACGCCGCGCATCCACGTCGCGGCGACGAAGCCGGCCAGGTCGGTCACCGCTCCCCCACCGAGACCGACCACCACGCCTTTGCGGTCCAGGCCGATCTGGCCGAGGACGTTCCAGCAGAAGTCCGCCACCGCCAGGGCTTTGCCGTCCTCGGCATCCGGGATCTCGATCCGGTGCGCGTCGTGCCCGGCCTTGGTGAGGTCTTCGCGTACCGCCTCGGCGGTGGTGGCCAGCGTCGGCTGATGGACGATGGCGACCGTGGACGCCCCGGCCACCGCCTCGGCGAGCTCCCCGAGCAGCCCGCGACCGATGATCACGCTGTACGGCTGGGCCGTCTTCACCTCGATACGTGTCGGCTCCGTCATCACGACACCTTCTTCAGCTCGGCGACCACGGCGTCGACCACTTCGTCCGGCGTCAACTGGTCGGTGTCCACCTGCACGGTCGCGACCTCTCGGTAGAGCGGGAGCCGAGCCTCCAGCAGTTGCTTGTACGTTGCCCGCGGGTTGACCCCGGCCAGCAGCGGCCGCGCCGTCGACAGGCCCACCCGTCTGACCCCGACGGGCATCCCCACATTGAGGAACACGACCCGGTGGCCCGCCAGGCGCTCCCGGGTGGCCGCCGAGAGCACGGCTCCCCCGCCCAGCGAGTAGACACCGTCGTGGCGTTGCAGTCCTTCGGCGATGACCTGTTCCTCCAGCTCGCGGAACCGCGGTTCGCCGTCCTCGGCGAAGATGTCCGGGATCGACTTTCCCGCCGTCTGCTCGATTTCGGCATCGGCGTCGACGAACGCGGCACCGAGCCGCTCGGCCAGCAGGGGCCCGACCGTGCTCTTGCCCGAGCCGGGTGGGCCGACGATGACGGCGACCGGGCTCATCGCGCCCACCACTTTTCCAGTGCGGCCAGGTAGGACTCGGCGTTGCGCTTGCTCTCCGCCAGCGAGTCGCCACCGAACTTCTCCGCAGCGGCGTCGGCCAGCACCAGGGCGACCACCGACTCGAGCACCACGCCCGCGCGGGGCACGGCACAGACGTCGGAGCGCTGGTGGATGGCCACGGCAGGCTCCTTCGTGGCCGTGTCCACCGTGGCCAGCGCGCGGGGCACGGTGGAGATGGGCTTCATGGCGACACGCACCCGCAGCGGCTCACCGTTGGTCATGCCGCCCTCCAGGCCGCCCGCGCGGTTCGACCGCCTGGTGACCCCGGCAGGCCCGGTGCCCAGGTCGATCTCGTCGTGCGCCTGAGAACCCCATCGGCGGGCCGTGGTGAATCCGTCGCCGATTTCCACGCCCTTCATCGCCTGCACACCCATGAGCGCCCCGGCCAACCGGGCGTCCAGCCTCCGGTCCCAGTGCACGTGTGAGCCCAGCCCGGGCGGAAGCCCGTAGGCGATCACCTCGATCACCCCGCCCACGGTGTCGCCCGCCTTCCGCACGGCCTCGACCTCCGCGACCATGGCCTCGGTCGCCGCCGGGTCGAACGCCCGCACCGGGCTTTCGTCGATCGCGGGCAGGTCCTCCGGCCGCGGCAGCGGCCCTTCCGGGGCCGTTGCCCCGCCGATCGCCACCACGTGGCTGACGATCTCCACGCCGAGCAGCTGACGCAGGTAGGCGCGGGCCACCGTACCGAGCGCGGTCCGTGCGGCGGTCTCCCGCGCGCTGGCCCGCTCGAGCACGGGACGGGCGTCGTCGAAGCCGTACTTGAGCATCCCTGGCAGGTCTGCGTGGCCGGGCCGCGGCCGGGTCAGCGGAGCGTTCCGCGCCAGGCCCTCCAGCTCGCCGGGATCCACCGGATCGGCCGCCATGACCTTTTCCCACTTCGGCCATTCGGTGTTGCTGATGTGGATGGCGATCGGCCCGCCTTGCGTCACACCGTGCCGTACGCCTCCGGTGATCTCGACCGTGTCCTTCTCGAAACCCATACGAGGACTGCGGCCGAAGCCCAGCCGGCGGCGAGCAAGTTGCTCGCTGATCTCGGCCGAGGTGATGTGCACCCCGGCCACCATGCCTTCCAGCACGGCGGTCAAGCTCGGACCGTGGGACTCTCCTGCGGTGATCCAGCGCAACACCCATGAATCGTGTCATGTCGCGCACCTGCGCTCGCTACGGGCCCACACCGAATCTCTCCCCGGGAAACACCGCCATCACCCACGTGCCCACCAGCAGGCCCGGTCCGTGCGGCACGCCATCGCGCCAAGCGCGCCTGCCGGACAGCCGTCCGGCCAGCGCGAGCATTGCCGTGGTCATGGCCGCCAGCGCCGCACCCACCAGGACCGAGGCCCAGCCGAGCGCACCGAGGACACCACCCAATCCACCGGACAGCTTGACGTCACCCGCGCCCAATGACGCCGGTCGTAACGTGTGGACGCACCAGTGGCAGAGGAAGAAGCCAACGGCCCCAGCGGCCGCGGAAACGATCAGCCACGCGCTCTGCGCTGCCACCGCCGCTGCACCGACGGCCAACCCGACAGCGATCGTCGCCGACATGGTCAGCGCATCGGGCAGGCGCATGCGTTCGAGATCCACGGCCGCCAGAGGCACCGCGAATGCCGTCAGCGCAAGCGGCACGGGGAGCCACCACTCCGGCCACGACGATCCGGCGCGAGTGGCGACGACGGCGAACAGCAGAGCGGACGTCACTTCGAGCGGTCCCGGTCGTATCCGACACCCACGCGGCAGAGCCGCGAGGACCCACCGGCCGGCAGCGCCCAGCAGGACGCCGATCGCGGCGAACACGCATGTCAGTTGCCATGTCATGCCGCCCAGCATCGGGACGCGACGCCGAGTCCACAACGCACGACGACACCCAGGACGCCACTCGCGTCACTGAACCGGCGATTTCCGACCCGGGATGCGCCATTCGCGGCGCCGGATGGTGACACGGGGCCGACTTGGACCTACCGTCGGAGCCGATCGGGACGGCGGCTAGCCGGCGGCCGTCGATCCCGGGGTTTCCGCTCCAGTGGTCGACGCGGAGCGCCAATCCCGGCGCGCCAACAGCAACCCGCCGAAGACGATGCACGCGATGTCGGTCACCAGTCCCCACACCTCGGCCGACGTCGTCAGCTGCTGCTGGATGCCGAACAAACCGACCGTAAGAGCAAGGAGGTACGCCCCCAATGTCGCCGCCCCGAATCCCACCGCGGCCAGCAACGGCAGCCAGTGCCGCCAGAACAGCACCCCACCGGAGATCACGATGCCGGCACCCACGTTCACCAGGAACAGCGGGCCGATCACCTCGTGCGTGTTGGCCCAGTCGTCCCACTCGAGCAAATGCACCACAGCCGAACCGAGAAGTCCGAACAGCAGTAGCGCAACCAGCACGACTCTGGCCATCACGCGTCCTTTCGCTCGGTGACCCATATCACCACAACGCGGTGGTTCCTGCTACCGGTTCAACCAGTAGACACCCGAGTGTGCTGCCAGAACACCGGACGCTCCGCGCCCCGGTCAGGTTGTGACGGCCTTGTGCTCCTAGCATGACCGTCCATGAGCCCCGAACGTCACACCCGCCGCGACGCGTTGACATTCGGCGTCGCCGTCGGCGCCGTAGGAGCCGTGTCCATCGCGGGCTGCGGCAGCGAGGAGCCACAGCAGCCGAAGGAGCCGCCCAAACGGCTGGTCAAGGCCGACGAGGTGGAGATCGGCAAGCCCAAGTTGGTGAAGCACCCCAACGGCCGGATGCTGCCCGGGCAGGAGTTCGAACAGATCATCCTGGTGCGCACGGACGAAAAGACCGTCAAGGCCTACAGCAACCTGTGCACCCACGCCGAGTGCCTGGTCAAGCCGAAGGGCAAGACCCTGCACTGCCCGTGCCACGAAGCCGACTTCGACCCGGCCACGGGCGAGGTCATCCAGGGACCGCCGCCGAAGCCGCTGGCGACGATCGACGTGCACATCGCAGACGGCTGGATCATGACGGGGTCGGCGTGACGGGCGCACTGGATCAGGTCGCACAGTGGCCGGTCTCCAACGCCGCGGCCGCTGTCGTCGCAGCTGACGGCCGGGTACTCGGAGCAGTGGGCGACGACAAGCGGGAGTACTACCTGGCCTCGGTGACCAAGCTGCTCACCGCCTACACCGTGCTCATCGCGGTCGAGGAAGGCGTGTTCGAGCTCGACACGCCCGCGGGCCCGGAAGGGGCGACCGTCCGGGACTTGTTGGCGCACACCGCCGGGGTCGCGTTCAGCCAGCGGAAGGTGGTGGCTGCCCCGCGCACCCGCAGGCTGTACTCCAGTGCCGGGTTCGACATGCTGGCCGAGGCGCTCACCGAGCACGCCGACATCGCGTTCGACACCTATCAGCAGGAAGCGCTGCTGACCCCGCTGGGGATGACCAGCACCCGGCTGGCGGGCTCCCCGGGGGCCGATGGCTACTCGACGGTTGCCGACCTCGTTCGTTTCGCGCACGAGCTGCAACGGCCGACCCTCATCAGCCCGCAGACGCTCACCGAGGCGACCACGGTGCAGTTCCCCGGACTCAACGGTGTGCTGCCCGGCTTCGGTCACCAGCGTCCGAACGACTGGGGCCTGGGCTTCGAGCTGCGGGACCACAAGGATCCGCACTGGACCGGCAGCACCAGTTCACCGCGCACATTCGGACACTTCGGACAGTCCGGGACGTTCTTGTGGATCGACCCCGAGGCCGGGCTCGGCTGTGTAACCTTGACCGACCGCGACTTCGGGGACTGGGCGAAGGAGGCGTGGCCGCGGTTCACCGACGCGGTACTGGCGGAGTACGCCCGGCGCTGACCGGGTCTCGGGGGAGGTGGTCACGATCGACATCCAGCAGATTCTGCTGACCGTCGGTGGGGTCCTGTTCGTGGGCGTCGCGCTGTGGCTGTGGTTCCAGCAGGAAAAGCGGACGTACGAGAAGAAGAAGCGCGAGGCCGAAAAGAACGGCTGGACCTACCAGCGATTCGGCAAGGGCCTGCGCCGCAAGTACCGGCACCTGCCGATCGTCGACGGTGACTCGGTGCGGGCCAAGCACGTCATGCGCGGCCAGTACCGCGGTCGCCCGATCACCATGTTCACCCTCGCATTCAGGCGTGAGGAGCCGGTGAAGTCCCGCCACATCTTCGACGACGGGGACCGTGACAACGACGGCAAGCGGGACACGCGCCAGGTCAAGAAGTCCTACGGCGTGGTTTCCGTCGGCGTGCCGACCGAGCTGCCGAAGTTCGAGCTCAGCGCCAAAGAACGACAGGGCAAACGGTTGCGGCAAGAACGGTCGCGGTTCACCGAACAGCTTGTCGGCAACATCGCCGGTAACGTGATCGGTGCGAAGGCGGGCCAGCTGCTGTTCGGCAAGGACTACACCGGCGGAAAGGTCGAGATGGGTGATCCGCAGTTCGACGACGTGTTCGTCGTGCGGTCGACCGAACCGGATCGGGTTCGCGCCTTGCTGACCCCGCAGGCACGGGCCTGGTTGCTGAAGTCCGACAAGGCCCGCAAGTACGTCGTGTGGTGCGACGGACAGGAAATCATCACGTGGGGCACCGGCACGGACACCAACGTCGGCAAGGTCAAGGCCAACTACCTCAACGACCTGCTCGACCAGCTTCCGGCCGGTCAGCTGTGGGGGCCACCGCCGAGCTGACTCCTTTCAGGCAGTCGCATGGTCCGCCGGCCCTGGTAGCCGCGAACGGCATGACCGGGGCCGACAGCCTGCCCGCGGGCTCGACCCGGCAGGCCTACTGAGGTTCGGGCCGGCGAACCGGCTGAAGCCTCCGAGCCGGCGAACCGGCTGAGAACCCGACCGACAGATCCACGGAGGCTTCGCAGCCGACAGACTTGCGGCAAGCTCGGGTCGGCGAAGCGGCTCGGGTCGGCGAAGCGACGCAGAGCCGGGGCTCGGCAACCCCGAGGGGATCGGCCAGCGGGTCGGCTGAACACACTGAGCCAGCAGATCCACTGCAGGCTCGAGTCGACGACCCACTGAAGACGAGTCGACCGGTCCACTGAGGGCTCGCGCCAACAGACCAGCTGAACGCTCGGGGCCGGAGACACTGACAGTCCCACCAAGCCGGCAGTCCCACCAAGAGGATCGGTCAGCGCGTCGGCTGAACGCTCGGAGCTGGCTGGCCCACTGCAGGCTCGAGTCGACGACCCACACAAGAGCGAGTTGACGAACCGCTGAACGCCCGGTGTAGCGGAGACGATGGGGCCTGGGTCGGCACACTGCTGACGGACCTGCCAGCGACCCGCTGAACGCTCGGGAGCCCGCAGACCACTGGAGGACACGGGGCAGCTCGCGCTCCAGCCCGCCGAGGGGGCGGCCAGCGGACCTGCTCAGTGACCGGACGCCTGGCCGGACACAGCTGAAGTCCGGACAGCCGCGAACACCCCGATCACGCCCGCCCACCGCGGCCGGAGGGATGCCGACAGCTTTGGAGCCAGCTTGGGTGGACGCCCGGCCGGGAAGCGGCGCCTACGGTTCCATGACACGGTTCTACCGTTCCAGGGCACGGTTCCACGGTTCCATGCCCCGGATCGCGATCCCGCAGCGATACGGCGGCATTCTCCACCGCGTCGCCGAGGCATCGCGTCGCCGAGATCGCGTCACCAGGAGCCATGCCCCCGACAATCGCGTCGGTGACACGCGGATCGCAGAGCGGCACGACGCGCCTTCCACGGCCGGGTGCGGCCGTCTCAGTACTCAGCCCAGCGGAAGCTCGTGCACTCCCCCGGTCGCTTCCCGCAGCGCAGCCCGCATCTCCGCTCGGGGCGCCGGCTTGCCGGTGAACTGCTCCACCTGCCCGAACGCCTGGTGCAGCAGCATGTCCAGCCCGGTCGCCAGCCGGCCGCCGCCCGCCAGCACCGCCTCCGCCAACGGTGTCGGCCACGGGTGATAGATCACGTCGAGCACGCTCGCCGCAGTCGCCAGCTCCGCTGCGTGCGGCCGGACCGCGTCGGCCGGTGCCGTGTTGATCACCACGCTCGCCGTCGCCGCCAGCTCCGCCCAGTCCGCGTCGGCCCAGCGCCGTGCCTCGGCCGACAAGCCGGCGCGCTGGGCGGCGGCCATTGCGCCGGCGGCGCGCGCAGGTTCACGTACGACGAACAGCACCTCGGACAGCCTCAGCTGGTGACACGCCACCGCAGCGGCCGACGCCGTGCCACCCCCGCCGATCACCACAGCGGGCCGATCCGTCCGCGGCTTGCCGCAGACGGCCAGCACAGCTCCCGCTACACCGTCGACGTCCGTGCAATCCGCGCGCCAGCCGCCATCACCCAGCTTCACCAGCGTGTTCGCCGCACCGACCGCCCGGGCACGCGGAGTCGCCTCGGTGGCGAATTCCAGCGCTGCGTGCTTGCCCGGCATGGTCACCGAGACGCCCACCCACTCGGACCCGAAGCCACTGAGCAACTCCGGCAACCGCTGGGCATCGGCCTCGACACGCTCGTAGGTCCAGTCGGTCAAACCGAGCGCACGATAGGCGGCAAGGTGCAGCACCGGGGACAGCGAATGCGCCACCGGCTTGCCCAGCACCGCCGCGCGGCGCGCGCCCGGTGACCGCCGATCGCCGTTACCAGACACCACGCTTCCTCGCGTCAGCGACGTTCCGTTGATGCTCGTCGAAGCTCGTGGAGAAGCACGACAGGCCGTTCTTCTCGCACTTGACGAAGTACAGCCACGACCCCCGCGGCGGCTTCAGTGCCGCGTTGATCGCGTCGGTGCTCGGCGACGAAATCGGCGTCGGCGGCAGCGACGTGTTCTGGTAGCTGTTGTACGGGCCCGGCCTGGCCCTGTCCTTCGGCGACGTGCGAATGTGCGGGCGGTCCAGCACGTAGTTGATCGTGGAATCCATCTCCAGCCGCATGCCGTCGTCGAGCCGGTTGTAGATGACCCTGGCCACCTTGCCGAAGTCGTTCTTCACCGCCTCCCGCTCCACGATCGAGGCGATAACGACGACCTCGTACGCCGTGCGCTTGGTGGCCTTGGCCGTGTCGGGCAGGCCGACGGCCTCGAACTGGGCTGCCGACGCCGACAGCACTTCCTTCAGCACCTCTTCGGCACTCCAGCCGGGCTTGATGTCGTACACGCCGGGCAGCACCATGCCCTCCAGCCGCCGCTCCTTCGGCGCCTTCTTGGCACCGCTGGCCAGCCACCGCGGCACGCCCAGCTTGGTCAGGTCCGCGGTCTCCGCGACCTTGCGCAGCTCCTTGACCGGCACACAGGTGCTCTTGCCGTCGATCTTGGCGCACGTCGCCTTCGACAGCAGGCTGTAGATCCCCGGGATCTTCTCGCCGTTGGGTTGCCGGAGGTCGTCCAGCTGAGTTCCGCTGCGGATCTGCACGTGCCCGACCCTGGCCTCGTCGGCCACGATCGCCCGGACCGCGGCCGCGCCGGACATGCGCTTCTTCAACTGGTAGTACCCGGGTTGGATGCTCCGGATGTCCTCGTTGTTCTCCGCCGCCTCCAGGAAGGCCTCGCTGCTGGCCACCACTCCGGCCTTCACCAGCCGCGCGGCGATCGCCGCCGTGGAGTCACCCTGCTCCACCTGAACCACGACGTCGCCTTGCCCAGCGCCCTGGTAGTCCTCGTACCCGAAGCCCAGCAGTTCCTTGGCACCGAACCACGCGCCACCGGCCATCGCCGCGATCACCGCGATCGCCGCCGCCCATCCGGCCAGCCGGCGAACGGCCGACCGGCGCCTGCCGCGCAGCTTGCCCGGCTCCGGGGCCTCCTCGGACTCCTCGTCGGCGAGCAGGGCATCGACCGGATGATCGTCGTAGTCCTCGTCGTAGTCCTCGCCGTAGTCCGCGTCGTAGTCCTCGTCGTGCTCCTCGCCGCGGCCTTCGTAGTCGTCTGCGTAGCGTTCGTCCCGCTCGTCGCCACCGAATGACAGCCCGTCCTGCCGATCGCCGGGTTCGGGCGTCCGACCGGCGCCGCGACCTGCGTCATCCTCGTAGCGCATCGCTGGGTTCCTGGCGATGTCCGGATCGAACGGTACGTCTTCGTCGACGGAATCGTTCCCGTGCTGCGGTCCGGGCGAGGGCTCATCCGGCTCTCCGTATCTGCCGTGCCCAGGCGGTGGGCCCGGCCGCATCGGGTGCCCCGGGTACCCACCGGCCTCGCCCGCAGACGCCGCTTGTGCCGCCGGCATCGACGGCCGCGTCCCCGGCGGGCCCGGCGGCCCGTGCACCGGAGGAACCCCGCCCGGTGGCAACGAGACCGGAGGAACCCCACCTTGCGGCAACGAGACCGGGGGGACGCCGCCTGCCGGCAGTGAGGCCGGATGGGCACCGCGCTGCCGTGGGGGTAGCTCACCGCGTCCCCCGCCGGCTGGGGCATCGGGCACGCGCGGACGTCCACCGGGCCGTGCCGCGTCACCGTCCACCGGACGACGGCCACCAGGACGCCGGTCCGGGCCCCGGCCACCCGGGACCGAGCCCGAGCCGGGCGAGCCCTGCCCATGCGGACGCGGTGCTCCCAGCATCGCAGGTTCAGGGCCACCTGCCCACGCGGCACCAGAGCGGCGAGACTCGGGGCCTGTCACAGGTGCGCGTCCACTGCGGGCCGGCGAATCCCCGTGCACCCGCGACGCCCTGTTCGGCTGCGTGGTATCACCTTGCGGCGCCCGGGGCAGTCTCCCGGCACGCCGCTGCTCGGCCCTGTCGGCGCGCGGTCCCGCATTCCGGCGCCCGGGCTCACGGCCACGCGGGCCCTCACCAGCAGGCTGTGCTTCCCGGTCGTCGGCCGCTGGAGGCCGGCCGCGCCGGATCCTGGCCAACGGCTGGGTGTGCGAATCATCGGGGACCGGCGCCCGCGACCTCGGCTGCTGCCTCGGCACCTGCCCGCTTTCCGATCGCTCTGCCGACGTCCTGTCGTCGGCGCCTTCGAACGCCCTGCGCACCCGCTGCGGCTCGGCACGCCGCGGGCCGTCCGAGGCGCGAGCAGCACGACGAGCCCCCGGCGGCGGCATCCGGCGCGGCTGCTGCCTGCGCGGTGACCGCTCGTTCTGCTCGTCGTCCGGGTACCTGCCAGTCACTTCGGCATCCCGCCTTGCTCTCGGCCGGCGTGGCGGGCCCGGTACGACGCGCGCGCGTCGAGCCACCCCTGCAGGATCTCCACCGCCGCCACCTGGTCGATCACCGCTCGTTGCTTGCGCCCCTTCACGCCGCGCTGGGACAGGATCCGTGACGCCGTGACCGTGCTCAGCCGCTCGTCGGCAAGCCGCACCGGAACGTTTCCGATGCGCTCAGCCAGCCGCTGCGCGTAGTCGACCGCGGCATCGGCGGCAGCGCCGTGCCGGTCGGCGAGCGTGCGCGGCAGGCCCACGACTACTTCCACGACGTCGTGTTCGGCCACCAGCTCAGCCAGCGTGGCGAGGTCGGAATCGTTGTCGGCATCGCGAGCCAGGGTAACCAGCGGCGTGGCCAGCACCGGAGCCGGATCGCTCAACGCGACGCCGACCCGCACCGACCCGACGTCCACGCCGAGCCGCCTGCCCGGCCCCGGATCGTCGGCGCCGGGCGTGTCCGGACCCCGGGTCAACCGGCCGCTCCCGACCGCACGGCGTGCTCGAGCGCCGCGATCGCCTGCTCCACTCCGGCCGGATTGCTGCCACCGCCCTGGGCCAGGTCCGGCTTGCCGCCGCCGCGGCCGGACACCTCGCCCGCGAAGTGCCCGATCAGCTTGCCCGCGGCCAGGCCCTTGTCCCTGGCCTGCTCGGTGGTGGCCACGGCGAAGCTGACCTTGCCGTCGGCGGCCGAGAACAGCGCCACCACGCCGGGACGGGAACCCAGCCGGTTGCGCACTTCCGCGGTGAGCTTGCGCAGGCTACCCGCGTCCACCCCGTCGGCCACCTGAGTGGCCACCAGCGTGAACTCGCCGACCTCGCGCGCCTGGCCGGCCAGGCTGCCCGCCGACGACAGCACCTGCTCGGTGCGCAGCCGCTCCACTTCCTGCTCGGCGTTCTTCAGCCTGGTCAGCACGTCCTCGATCCGGGAGGGCAGCTGGTCCGGCGGAACCTTGAACGTTGTGGCCAGGTGGGACACCAGCAGCTGCTCCTTGCGCACGTACCGCAGCGCGTCGGTACCCACCAGCGCTTCGACCCGGTGCACCCCGGAACCGATCGACGCATCCGACACCAGCTTCACCAGGCCGAGCTGACCGATGCGCTCCACGTGCGTCCCGCCGCACAGCTCCCGCGAGTAGTCGCCCATGTCGACCACCCGCACCTGGCTGCCGTACTTCTCGCCGAACAGCGCGATCGCGCCCATCTCCAGCGCCTTGTCCTTCGAGGTGACGTAGGCCTTCACCTCGATGTCGGAGAGCAGGTAGTCGTTGACCTCCTCCTCGACCTCGGTCAGCACGTCGGTGGACACCGACGTGGGCACGGTGAAGTCGAACCGCAGGCGCCCCGGCGAGTTCAGCGAACCGGCCTGGGCCGCCCGCTGACCGTAGGCGCCGCGCACCGCGGCGTGCACCAGGTGGGTGGCCGAGTGGGACCGCTGGATGGCCATGCGCCTGGCCTCGTCGACCGAGCCGGTCAGCGTGGTGTCCAGCCCGATCTCGCCCTGGGTGACCTTGACCTTGTGCACGAACAGGCCGGGGACGACCTTCTGCACGTCGAGCACCTCGACCTCGCCGCCCGCGCCGACCAGCACGCCGGTGTCGGCGATCTGGCCACCCGATTCGGCGTAGAACGGGGTACGGTCCAGCACCAGCTCGGCCTGCTCCCCGGCACGCACCGACCTGACCGGCTGGCCGTCCCGCAGCAGGCCGATCACCCTGGCCTCGGCCTGCAGGTCGGTGTAGCCGAGGAACTGGGTCTCGCCGTGCTGCTCGAGCAGCTTGCGGTACTCCGACAGGTCGGCAACGCCCACCTTCTGCCTGGCCGCATCGGCCTTGGCGCGCTGCCGCTGCTGCTCCATCAGGGCGCGGAAGCCCTCCTCGTCGACCCGCAGCCCCTGCTCGGCGGCCATCTCCAGGGTCAGGTCGATCGGGAAGCCGTAGGTGTCGTGCAGCTGGAAGGCCTTCTCCCCGCTCAGCACGCCGCTGCCGCTCTTCTTGGTCTCCGCGGCGGCCAGGTCGAAGATCCGCGAGCCGCTGGTCAGCGTGGCCAGGAACGCCTCTTCCTCGTTGCGCATGACCTCGCTGATGCGCTCGAAGTCGCGGGCGATCTCCGGGTAGGACGGGGCCATCGCGTCCCGCACCACCGCGGCGAACTCGCCGAGCACCGGCTCGTGCACGCCGAGCAGCCGCACCGAGCGCACGATCCGCCGCAGCAGCCGCCGGAGCACGTAGCCGCGGGCTTCGTTACCGGGGGTGACGCCGTCGCCGATCAGCATCACGCCGGACCTGGCATGGTCGGCGATGACCCGGAACCGCACGTCGTCGGCGTGGTTGGCACCGTACCGACGGCCGGAGATCTCCTCCGCCTTGGTGATCACCGGGCGGACCAGATCGGTCTCGTAGACGTTGGCCACCCCCTGCAGCAGGTAGGCCACCCGCTCGATGCCCATCCCGGTGTCGATGTTCTTCTTCGGCAGCGGACCCAGCACCGGGCCGCCGTCCTTCGGGCTGACCTCGCCGCGCAGGTCCTGCATGAACACCAGGTTCCAGATCTCCAGGTAGCGGTCCTCGTCCACGGTGGGACCGCCCTCACGGCCGTACTCCGGCCCCCGGTCGAAGTAGATCTCCGAGCACGGGCCGCCAGGACCGGGCACGCCCATGTCCCAGTAGTTGTCCTTGGCGCTGCGGTACTGGATCCGCTCCTCGGGGATCCCGGTGATCTTGCGCCACAGCGCGGCCGCCTCGGCGTCGTGCTCGTAGACGGTGACCCACAGCCGGCTCTCGTCGAACCCGTAGCCGCCGTCCGACTGCGGCTTGGTGACCAGATCCCAGGCGTGCTCGATGGCGCCTTCCTTGAAGTAGTCGCCGAACGAGAAGTTGCCCGCCATCTGGAAGAACGTGTTGTGCCGGGTGGTCTTGCCCACCTCGTCGATGTCGGCGGTGCGCACGCACTTCTGCACGCTGGTCGCCCGCGGGTACGGTGGCGGCGCCTCGCCCAGGAAGTACGGCTTGAACTGCACCATCCCGGCGTTGACGAACAACAGGTTCGGGTCGTCCAGGATCAGCGACGCGCTCGGCACCTCGGTGTGCCCGCGCGCGGTGAAGTGCTTCAGGAAGCGATCTCGGATCTCATGTGTCTGCACGGCTACAGTCCTACGGGTTCATCAAGCGGCGGCTGTGGGTGAGCGAGTGGGGCGGCAGGCGCCTCGCGCGCAGGCGCGTCAGGCGTCTGCCCTGGGCGCTCGGCGAGACACCGCCCGCTGGTCCGGGCGCGCGGACGCCGCGTGCTTGCCCGCACGCGACCGCACCTCCTGGTGCCGGAGGGAAATCCCGGTGTCTCGTGTCACCTGCTCCTGCAACTCCTGCTCACGCTCGGACATCCCGGCTCGGACGTCCGCCCCGAACGAACCGACGGCCTGGGCGAGCTCACGAATCGCCTCGCCCACGTTCGAGGCTAACCCGGCAGGCGTGACCTGACGAGCCGACTTGGCGGCCTTCCTGGTCAGCGCGACACCCGCGGCGACGCCGAGGCCGAACCAGAACGTGCGCTTCATCGGCGGCCCCGCTTCCGTGCGCGCGGCCGGCGGCCCGCCCGCTCCTCCTTGGCCTGCCTGCGGGCCTTGACGGCCTTGCGCACACCGTAGGCCAGGGCCGCGGTCTTCACCAACGGCCCACCCAGGGTGGCGGTGAAGACCGATGTCAGGGCGGACACGTTGCTGGAGGCCTGCTGGAGATTGGCCGTCACCCCGTCGACCCGCTGCAGCTGCGTGTTGACGTGCGTCAGCGTGTCGTTGGCGCCGTGCAGGATCGGGTCGGTGTTCTCGTGGGCTTTCCGGATCGCGATCGTCGCCTCGTCCAGCGCGCGGCCCAGCTTCAGCAGCGGTACCGCCAGCAGGACGACCAGCAGCACGAACGCGCCTGCGGCGATCAACGCCGCGATGTGGCCAGCGGACAACGTTCCTCCAGTGACGTCAGCTGCCGAGAATGCAGGTCAGGCTACCGCGACCGGTCCGCGCGGGCAGGAGCGGGCCAGCGGTCAGAACCGCCGGACGACCGCCTCCGCCCGCGCCAGCAGGTCCAGGTCGTAGGCAAGGCCCGGAATGTAGAAGTTGACATAGTCCGCGCCGGCTGCGAGCACCGACTCCACCTTGGCCACGATCTCGTCCTCGGTGCCGACCAGGCCCCAGCCGGAGCGCCACCGCGCCGGGTCGCCGACGTGCGCCCTGGCCATGGCCCGTTCCGGGTCGTCGCCGCGGTCGATGGGCAGGATGTTGATGTTGGTGGACTTGATGATCTCGTCGTAGTCCCTGCCCACCTCGTCGCAGTGCCTGCGCAGGATGTCCGCCTTCTCGGTGATCCGCTCCGGTTCGCCGCCGCCGAAATTGGCCGCGTCGGCGAACCGGGCCACCAGCCGCAGCGTGACCTTCGGGCCGCCGCCGCCCAGCCACAGCGACGGGTGCGGCTTGCGCACGCCCTTCGGTTCGTTGATCGGCTTGTCGACCGAGTGGTAGCGGCCGGAGAAGACCACCTCGTCCTCGGTCCACATGCGGTAGATGATCTCGGTGGCCTCGGCGAAGGCGCCCATCCGGTCCTTCAGCGACGGCCACGGATAGCCGTAGGCCTTCCATTCGTGCTCGTACCAGCCCGCGCCGAGCCCGGCGTAGAGCCTGCCGTGGCTGAGCACGTCCACCGTGGAGGCCATCTTGGCGTACAGCGCCGGGTTGCGGTACCCGTTGCACCCCACCATCTGCCCGACGTTGACCCGGCGGGTGTCCCTGGCCAGCGCCGCGGTGGTGGTCCAGGCCTCGAACGTGGTGTTCTGCGTCGGCTCCGGGGTGGTGTGGAAGTGGTCGTACACCCAGATCGAGTCCCACGGGCCGGCATCGGCGGCCTTGGCCACCGCGGTCATGGCCTCCCACTGTTCGACCGGGTCGGCGATCTCGGTCAGGTCCAGCCGCCAGCCCTGCGGCACGAAAACTCCGAAGCGCACGCTCATGGCCACGAGTCTGGCACGAAGCCGCCTGCCCGGCAGGAAGCGACGCACCCGCCGCGCCGGCGCCCGTCGCCATCCGCCCACCCGTGCTCCGACGACCCGTCGCCTGCGTCCGGCAACCGCGCCACCCGATCGCCGGATTACTTGTGAACAATCTTGTTCGCTAATGTGCCTGCCGGGCATCCTCCACCGGAAGGGCACGACACGTGATGCGCAGACACCTCGCCGGCCTGGCCGCCGCAGCCGCGACGGCACTGTTGCCGCTGACCGGCGGGCTGGCAGCGGCCGAACCCGCACAGGCCGAGAACGCCGCCGGGGCGCGGTATTTCGTCCTGATCGGCGGCACGTGTGATCCGCACGCCGACGCCTACAACGGCATCGACCTGCGCGGCGGCGTGCGGCTGCGGGTGGAGTACCCGGCGGCAGGCAATCCGCTCTGCAGCCCGATCGGCATCTCCTACGACGCCAGCGTGGCCGAAGGTCACCGGGCAGCGCGCGCCGTGCTGGAACAGACCTACGCCGACGATCCGGCGGGCCAATTCGTCATCGTCGGTTTCTCGCAAGGTGCACACGTGGCGAACCTCGTGCTCGAAGACGTCGCAGACGGCCGCATCGGGGTGCCGAAGTCGCAGGTGTCCGGCTCGCTGTACGGCGACCCGATGCATCCGGGCACGGGCATCGGCGCCGTCGTGCCCAAGGGCATCGGCGTGTTCGGGTTCACCTCGCCGGGCCCCGGCCGGACCGACTTCGGCGGCATCCCGGTGGAGCGGTACTGCATCGAGACCGACGGCGTGTGTCACTTCACCACCATCGAGGCACCGGGCGGCTACCTGGTCCAGCACCCTTGCTATCCGGCCAAGGTCATGCCGCACACGCTCACCGACGAGGTCGTGCACGGCAACCACTGGTGGCCGCGGGTCGGGCCGTGCTAAGCGCCGCAGCCCGCGGCTGACCGTTTTCGCTCACGCCCGTTCGCCGCGCACGATCCGGCGTAGCCGCTGCACCCGTTCGGCGATCGGGCGCTCCGCGCCTCGTTCGGTGGGGTGGTAGTAGTCCCTGCCCACCAAGCCGTCCGGCGGGTACTGCTGCTCGACCACACCTTCCGGCACGTTGTGCGGATAGCGGTAGCCCTGCGCGTGGCCCAGCCGCTCGGCACCGGCATAGTGCCCGTCGCGCAGATGCGGCGGCACACTGCCCACCTTGCCCGCCCGGACGTCCGCCAGCGCGCCGTCGATCGCCGAGATCACCGCGTTGGACTTGGGCGCGGTGGCCAGATGAATGGTCGCCTGCGCCAGCGCCAGCCTGCCCTCCGGCATGCCGATGAACTGCACCGCGTGCGCGGCCGCCACGGCCGTCTGCAGCGCCGTCGGGTCGGCCATGCCGATGTCCTCGCTGGCGTGCACGATCAGCCTGCGCGCGATGAACCTCGGGTCCTCCCCCGCTTCGATCATCCGCGCCAGGTAATGCAGCGCTGCGTCGACGTCCGAGCCGCGGATGGACTTGATGAACGCACTGATCACGTCGTAGTGCTGGTCCCCGTCCCGGTCGTAGCGGACTGCCGCCCGGTCGACCGTCGCCTCCACCGTGGCCAGGTCGATGGTGCCCTCCCCCGCGGCGTCGGCCGCCGCTTCCAGCGCGGTCAGCGCACGCCGGGCATCTCCACCCGACAACCGCACCAGGTGATCGGCGGCTTCCTCGGTGAGCTCGAACTTCCCGGCCAGCCCCCGCTCGTCGGTCAGCGCACGGTGCAGCACCAGCCGGATGTCGTCGTCGGTCAGCGGACGCAGCTGCAACACCAGCGAACGCGACAGCAACGGCGCCACCACGGAGAACGACGGGTTCTCGGTGGTCGCCGCCACCAGCAGAACCGTGCGGTCCTCCACCGCGCCGAGCAGGGCGTCCTGCTGCGTCTTGGAGAACCGGTGCACCTCGTCGATGAACAGCACCGTGTTCTCCGCCGCGTGCGACCGCCTGCGCCGCGCCTCGGCGATCACCGCGCGCAGCTCCTTCACGCCCGAGTTGAGCGCCGACAGGGCCACGAAGCGGCGGCCGGTCGCCCCGGCCATCAGCGAGGCCAGCGTGGTCTTGCCGGTGCCCGGCGGGCCGAACAGCACCACCGACGCCGGGGTCGCGCCTTCCACCAGGCGGCGCAGCGGCGCGCCCGGCTTGAGCAGATGGTCCTGGCCGACCACCTCGTCCAGCGTGCGCGGCCGCATCCGGACCGCCAGCGGGTCCATCGGGTCGACCGGCCCCGGCTCCCCCGCCACCGCCGGCGACTCGTCCAGCGCGGGATTGACGGTGAACAGTTCGTCCTGCACGCCTCGACGCTACCGCGCCGCTGCCACATCTCCAGCGGTCACGCCGCCGTCACGCGAACGCCGGATACGGGGCGAGTTCGAGCCCCGGGCCGAACCGGTCGTCCAGGCCCGACGCCACCGCCCCGGCGTGATCGGCCAGGTCGTCCGCCCCGAAGATGGCCGCTTGCCGGGACAGCTCCAGCCACCACGAACGCAGTGCGGCGGGCCTGCTGCTCGTCCCCGGCACGGGCGCGCTGCCCGCCAGGCCCGGCAGCTCCCGATGCGTCTGCTGCCAGACGCACAGCAACTGGCAGTCCAGCAGCGCCTCGGCGAACACCGACTCGTCGGCCAGCCGGGGCCACACCGACACCACTTCCGCGCGCCATCCGGCGATCATCGCCTCGCTCATGCCCGCGGGCAGTGCCAGCGCTCCTTCCCAGAACGCGAACGGCACCCGCATGTGCGCCACGTCCAGCAGGGCGTTGCGCACACAGCCGTGCTCGAAATCCAGAAACCGCACCCCGCTGCTGGTGACCAGGTTGTTCTCCGGGGACAGATCCACCGGGGAGAAGGCGCGGAACGTCGCAGCCTGGACCCGGGCGAGCGCGGCCGACACCTGCTCTCGAACGACGTCCGACGTCGGGACACCGAGCTCGTTCTGCAGCAGACCCGGCAACTGCGCGGCAACGGCCGCCTGCTCGTCGTCCGCGCAGGCCGGCGTGCCGCCCAGCCGCCGCAACAAGGCGAGGAAGTCCGCCTCACGTCGCGCCGTGGTGGCGTGCATCCGGCCCAGTGCGCGTGCCCACGACAACAACGCACGCTCGGCCGCGCGAGCATCGCGCTGGTGCAGCTTGTCCTTCAGGGTCGGTGCCCAGCCGAGATCGGACAGCACCAGCACGCCGCGCGTCTTGTCGTGCCCGATCGGCTCGGGGCACATTCGCTCCTCGGAGGTCAGCGCGGTGAACAGCTGGTAGCTCGCCGCCTCAGTGGCGAACTCGGCCGGGCGGCGATAGTGCTTGACCACCAGCGTCTTCGGCAGGGCGAACGGCGAGGACGCCACCCGGACCCGCACCACCACGGCCGGGCCGCTGCCGGCCAGAGTCTCCGGCTCGGTCAGCGCGATGGGCGACCCGAACCGATCAGCGAGAACCGATTCGGCGGCCGCGACCGCCGCCTGCAGCTGATCCTCCTCCGGCCCGTCAGCGAGCAGATCGTCGCCGGTTGACGGAGTGTTCACACGCATCAACGGCCGACCCTACTAGCGTGGCAGTCACCATGACCAGCATCGGGACGGCATCGGCGGGCAGTTCGGGGGAACTCCCCGACCGAGACCGGGACGAATCAGGCAGGCCGCACAACCGGCGGCCGCGCGACGGCCTCGGCCGCCCGCTGCCCTACGGTGCCGCGGGTGTGCCGCGGCAACCGGAGGGCGTTGCACGCACGCCGTCCGAGACGCTCGACGAGGCTCAGCGGCTGCTGGACGAAGGAAAACCGTTCCACGCCCACGAGGTGTTCGAGGACGCGTGGAAGGCCGGAGACGGGCTGCCGGGCGGCCGCGAACCGCTGTGGCAGGCGCTGGCCCAGCTGGCTGTCGGGCTCACCCACGTCGGACGAGGCAATCCCAAAGGCAGCGTCCGGCTGCTGCGCCGGGGCGCGGCCAACCTCCAGCCGTATGCCGGGCAGCGGCCTTACGGTGTCGACGTCGACGGCCTGCGCACGTGGGCGCAAGCGCTGGCGGACCAGGTGCAAGCCGGCCGGATGCCGAACTCGGTCGCCAGCTGCAGCCCCCGGCTGCGGGCGTGCTGACGCCGCGGCTCAGCTCTGCGCCTGCGGCTTGACGTCCACCCCGGCTTCCTTGCGCTGCTGGGCGGTGATCGGCGCCGGAGCCCCGGTGAGCGGGTCGTACCCACCACCGGTCTTGGGGAAGGCGATCACCTCGCGGATCGACTCCGCGCCGGTCAGCAGCGCGCAGATGCGGTCCCAGCCGAACGCGATGCCGCCGTGCGGCGGCGCGCCGTACTGGAACGCGTCCAGCAGGAAGCCGAACTTCTCCTGCGCCTCCTCCTCGGACAGGCCCATCACCTTGAACACCCGGCGCTGCACGTCCGGCTGGTGGATACGGATCGAGCCACCGCCGATCTCGTTGCCGTTGCACACGATGTCGTAGGCGTAGGCCTTCGCGTTCGCCGGGTCGCTGTCGAACTTGTCCAGCCACTCCGGGGTCGGCGAGGTGAAGGCGTGGTGCAGCGCGGTCCAGTTCCCGCTGCCGACCGCCACCTCGCCGCCTGCTTCGGCCTCCTCCGCCGACTCGAACAGCGGGAAGTCCACCACCCACACGAACGACCAGGCGTTCGGGTCGATCAGCCCGAGCCGGTTGGCGATCTCCACCCGGGCGGCGCCCAGCAGGGCACGCGCCTCGTTCGGCTTGCCCGCGGCGAAGAAGATGCAGTCGCCCGGCTTGGCGCCCGCTGCCTCGGCCAGGCCCGCCCGTTCGGACTCGGACAGGTTCTTCGCCACCGGGCCGGTCAGCGTGCCGTCCTCCTGCACCAGCACGTACGCCAGGCCACGGGCGCCGCGCTGCCGTGCCCAGTCCTGCCAGGCGTCCAGCGTGCGCCGCGGCTGGGACGCCCCGCCCTGCATCACCACGGAACCGACGTACGGCGCCTGGAACACCCGGAACGGCGTGTCGGCGAAGTACTCGGTGAGGTCGGTGATCTCCAGCCCGAAGCGCAAGTCCGGCTTGTCCGTGCCGTACCTGGCCATTGCGTCGGCGTAGCTGATCCGCGGAATCGGGGTGGGGATCTCGTACCCGATCAGCCGCCACAGCGCGACCAGGATCTCCTCCGCCAGCGCGATCACGTCGTCCTGGTCGACGAAGCTCTGCTCGATGTCCAGCTGGGTGAACTCCGGCTGCCGGTCGGCGCGGAAGTCCTCGTCGCGGTAGCAGCGGGCGATCTGGTAGTACCGCTCGACGCCCGCCACCATCAGCAGCTGCTTGAACAGCTGCGGCGACTGCGGCAGGGCGTACCAGTTGCCGGGGCGCAGCCGGGCCGGGATCAGGAAGTCCCGCGCACCTTCCGGGGTGGAGCGGGTCATCGTCGGCGTCTCCACCTCGACGAAGCCGCGCTTGTGCAGCACCTCGCGGGCCACCCGGTTGACCTCGCTGCGCAGCCGCAGCGCCCGGGCCGGGCCGGACCGGCGCAGGTCCAGGTAGCGGTAGCGCAGCCGGGTCTCCTCCCCCACGTCCACCCGGTCGTCCACCGGGAACGGCAGCGGGGCCGACTCCGACAACACGGTCAGTTCGGTGGCCAGCACCTCGATCTCACCGGTGGCGATGTCCGGGTTCTCGTTGCCTTCCGGCCGCTTGGCCACCTCGCCGGTGACCTGGATGCAGTACTCCGAGCGCAGATCGTGCGCGCGCTCGGCCATCTCGCCTTCCCGGAACACCACCTGCGCCACGCCGGACGCGTCCCGCAGGTCGATGAAGATGACGCCGCCGTGGTCGCGCCGCCTGGCCACCCAACCGCTCAACGTGACGGTCTGGCCGGCGTGCTCGGCACGCAGGGTGCCGGCTTCGTGGGTGCGGAGCACGAGTATCGCTGCCTCTCGGTTGGTCGTTGTTCTCCCCAGACGGCAAGGCTAACCAACGCCCGCGCGCGGCCTGCCACCGGTTTCGGTCACGGCCACCGGCCGACGCTGGCATACTGCCGCCGGGCCGACGTCGGCGCCGGGATCACCAGCAGTCCGAACAGACAGGAGTCGAGGGGTGACGCGACCCGAACCCCCGCAGCACGGCCGTCCACGACGACCGAACGACGCCACCCATCTGATTCCGCGCGTGCCGGCGACGCCCGGAGAAGGGATGCCGCACCGCGGCTCCGCCACTCGTGCGGCGCGCACTTCCCGGCCCGCGCAACGACCGACCCGAACTCGCACGGCGCCGCCACGAGACGATCAGCAGGCCGAGCGCCCCGAACCGCCGCACGGCCACGCACACTCCCACGAACCGCCACCACCGGCTTCGGCGCGGCTGCGCACGCTGCTCGGGACGCTGCTGGCCCCGTTCATCCTGGCCACCCTGGTCGGCCTGGTGCTGCTGTGGCCGTCGGGCGATCTGCCGAGCAGCACCATCGACTCCGGCGACCCGGTCGACGCCACGGTCACCGCCGTGGCGTCCGGGTCGTGCACCGAGCCGGGCGAGATCACCGTCGACGACAGCCCGGACGACGGCGCCGACGGCAAGAAGTGCCTGACGGTGACCCTCCGGCTGACCGACGGCCCGGCCGCGGGGGAAACCCTGCACAAGATCGTCCCGATCCAGCCGGCAATGCCCCGGTTCACCGCAGGGGACGACGTCGTGCTCGCCTACACCGGCGGCGACCCCACCTCACCGGACGCCTACCAGATCAAGGACTTCCAGCGCGCCACACCGTTGCTGCTGCTCGCGGCGGTGTTCGTGCTCGCGGTGCTGGCGCTGGGGCGCTGGAAAGGACTGCGCGCGCTCGCCGGGCTGTCGTTCACCTTCGGTGCGCTGGCGGTGTTCGTCCTGCCCGCGATCCTCGACGGCCGGGACCCACTGCTGGTGGCCATCACCGGGGCCGGGCTGATCATGTTCGCCACGCTGTACCTGACCCACGGCATCTCGGCGCGCACCACGGTCGCCGTGCTCGGCACGCTGATCAGCCTGGCGCTGATCGGCCTGTTCGCCGCACTGTTCTCCTGGCTGGCCGTGCTCACCGGCCTGGACGAGCCGACGGCGGCGCTGATCAGCGCGCTGGGGCACGGCATCGACGCGCGCGGCCTGCTGCTGGCCGGGGTGGTGATCGGCGCGCTGGGGGTGCTGGACGACATCACCATCACCCAGGCCAGCGCGGTGTGGGAACTCAAGCAGGCCAACGCCGGGCTGGGCTGGGCGCGCCTGTACCGCTCGGCCTTGCGGATCGGCCGGGACCACGTCGCCTCGGCGGTGAACACCCTGGTGCTCGCCTACGCCGGTGCCGCGCTGCCGGTGATGCTGTACACGGCGATCTCGGGCGTCGGCCTCGGCACCATCCTGACCTCGCAGGACATCGCGCAGGAGATCCTGCGCACGCTGGCGGGCAGCCTGGGCATCATCGCCGCCGTCCCGGTCACGACGGCCCTGGCCGCGCTGGTGGTGCACCGCGAACGGCTCGCCGGCTCGGCCGAGACCGACGACGAGCAAGCAGCCGAGCCACATACGCAGCGCTCCGGGTCGTCCGCCGCCCGGACCGACCAACCCGGCCGCCATCCCGGGCCGGCACCGGCCGAACGGCCCCAGCGGTTTCGGCCCGCCGAACCGACCGCTTCCCACGCCACGCAGCCCGAGCCGGGCGCCCCGGGAGCCAAGCGGCCCGCCCCCGACCGGCAGGCCCGGCAGGCGCGCGCGGGCAGGCCGGGGCAGGTCAGTCGAGCGAAGCGACGAACCGACTGATCGCCTGCATGCTGTACCGCTGCGCCAGCCGATCCCCCGGGGCCGCGGTGGCCAGCCGGTACAGCGGCCGGTCCTCCAGCCCGTCCCCCTTGGCCTCCGAGCGCAGCTGAGCGACCAGCAGCTCGGCGAACACCATGCCGTTGACCTCGGTGTTGTTCATCAGGGCGTTCGCCAGCCTGCGCAGCGGCACGATGCCCATCTCCCGGCCGGTGGCGGCCAGGCCGGACCCCTGGTAGACGGCCAGGTCGACCTTCACCGACGTGCGCTTGCCGCCGAACAGCAGGGCGACCGTGCGGGCGCCGCGCATCTGGGTGATCACCACGTCCACCCGCGTGGCCTCGGCGATCGGCAGGCGCCGCGTTCCCCACGTGCGCACCACCAGGTCGTTGCCGTCCAGCCACACCTGCCTGCGCACCGAGTAGAGGGTGAGCAGCAACAACGGCAGCCCCACCACGGCGGCCGCGATGAGCCCGCCGGTGCGGTCGGCGAACAACCCGACGATGCCGCCGACCGCGGCGGCCAGCACGCCCACCACGACGATCGCGCCGACGGCTCGCCTGCGGCGCTGCTGCGGATCGGAGCCGTGCAACAGGATCCGCTCGCCCGGCCCCTTCTCCGGTCCGGGCCGGGAAGCCTGTTCGGGTGTTTCGCTCATGATGGCAGGAACGGGTTGCTCGCGCGTTCTTTACCGATCGTCGTCGCTCCCATGTGGCCGGGAAGCACGACCGTGTCGTCGGACAGCGTCAACACCTTCTCCTTCAGTGAACGCTGCATCACTTCCGGGTCGCCGCCGGGCAGGTCGGTGCGGCCGATCGAGCCGGCGAACAGCACGTCGCCGGTGAACGCCACCTGGCCGCCCTCGTCGCTGGTCACCCGGTAGATGACCGAACCGGGAGTGTGGCCGGGGGCGTGGTCGACGGTGAACTCGAATCCGGCGACGCGCAGCGTGCCCTCGGTGAGTTCCACGACGTCACGCGGTTCGCGCATGCTGACCTGGCCGGCGAACACGGCCGCCAGCTGCGGGCCGAGCCCGCGCAACGGGTCGGACAACAGCACGCGATCCTCGGGCTGGATGTAGACCGGGATGGTGTGCGCGTCCGCCACGGTCTGCGCCGCGAACACGTGGTCGAAGTGCCCGTGGGTGGCCAGCACCGCCACCGGGTCGAGCCGGTGCTCGCGCAGCGCCTTCTCGATGCCCTGCTCGGCATCCTGCCCCGGGTCGATGATCACGCAGTCCTGCCCGGTGTCCGCGGCCACCACGTAGCAGTTGGCCTGGAACGCCCCGGTCGGAAACCCCACCACAAGCACGCCGTCAGGGTACCGGTCCTGCTCCATCGGGCCAGGCGCAGGCGACCTACACGAGGGCTTGACACCCGCTCGCCCTAGAATCCGCCCCGACACGCCATCGGCGAACATGATCAGGAGGGCCTGTGTCGACCAACCAGCAGCGCCGCGAAGCCGCGAAGCGCAAGTTGGAACGCCAGCTCAAGGCCAGAGCGGCGCGGGCACGGCGGAACCGGATCATCGCCGCCGTCGCCACCGGGGTGGCGGTGGTCGCCGTCATCGCGCTGGTGCTGATCTTCGTCAACCAGGCCAGGCAGGAAGCGGAGGCCGAAGCCGCTCGCCAGGCCAAGGCGGCCGCGGAGCAGAAGGCGAGCGAGAAGGAGCGGCTGGACAAGGCGAAGGCCGAGATCGACGACATGGTCCGCAAGCTGAAGATCCCGGGCAAGCGGACCGAGCCGGTCCCCCACCCCAAGCCGCTGCCGAACCCGTCGACGTGCAAGTACCCCGAGTCGGCGCAAGAAGCAGCCAAGGACGTCGATCCGCCCGAGCAGACCACGGTGCCCGCGTCCGGCACGGTGGACGTCACCATCGACACCACGGCGGGCGAGATCGGCCTGACGCTGGACCGGTCGATGGCGCCCTGCACCGTCAACAGCATCGTCAGCCTGATCGAGCAGGGCTACTACGACGGCTCGTCGTGCCACCGGCTGGGCATCCAGGGGCTGCAGATGCTGCAGTGCGGTGACCCGACCGGAACCGGCCGTGGCGGGCCGGGGTACACCGTGCCGGACGAGTTCCACAGCAAGCTGAAGTACGGCCGGGGCCTGGTGGCGATGGCCAACACCGGGGCGCCGAACAGCGGCGGCGGGCAGTTCTTCCTGATCTACGGCTCCGCCACCATGTCCGACGGCTCGATGCTGCCGCGGCAGTACACGGTGTTCGGCACCATCTCCGACACCGGGCTGAAGACCTTGGAGAAGGTGGCCCGCAAGGGGCTCGATCCGAAGTCCTACCTCGAGTACGCCGACGGGACGGCCAAGCCCGTACTCGAGGTGAAGTTCACCAAGGTTTCGGTGAAGGACGACTGAACGAGCTGGGCCTGCCCCGCCGCCGCGGCCCCGCGGATCTTTTCGAAGCTTGCGTCCGGTCGCGGCGGCGAAGCACACCGGCACCGAGCGCAGCCGCGCCGGCGGTCAGCGGAACGTGAATCGCGGCGGCCTGCGCTCGAGGAAGGCGGCAACGCCCTCGGCGTAGTCCTCGCCGGTCAACGCGCGCAGGCGAATGTGCCGCACCTCGTCGTCCGGCTCGTGCTGGCCCGCCGCGATCTTGCCGATGATGCGGTTCATCCCGCGCACGGACGCCTGCGACCGACTGGCGATGGTGGCCGCGAAGCGGTCGGCCACCTGCTCCAGCTCGCCGGCCGGGACCACGTCGTCGACCAGGCCGATCTCCCTGGCCCGCGCCGCGTCGATCAGCTCGCCGGACAGCAGCAGGTACCTGGCGCGCGCCGGGCCGACCAGCGACACCAGCTGCCGGGTCGACTCGAAGTCGTAGACGATGCCGAGCTTGGCAGGCGTGATGCCGAACCGGGCCCCCTCCGCGGCGAACCGCAGATCGCACGCGACGGCGATCTGACATCCGCCGCCGATGCAGTTCCCGCGGAGGACGGCCATCGAGGGTTTCACCATCTCGCGCAGGGCTCGGACGGCGCCGAGCACCGCCTCGTCGTAGCGGGCGGCGTCGGCGGGCTCGGCCCGCAGGTGGCGGAACTCGGCGACGTCGGCGCCCGCGGAGAACGAGCCGCCCGCGCCGGTGAGCTGCAGGACCAGGACCGTCGGGTCGGCTTCCACCTTTGCGACCAGCTCCGGGATGGCCCGCCACATGTCGAGGGTGATCGCGTTGTGCTTGTCCGGACGGTTGAACGTCAAGCGCGCGATGCCGGAGTCGGCATCGACCGAGAACTCGAGGCCGGCAACCATGTCCAGCACATTACGGCGTCAGCGGCCCGCGGTGCCGCACACGTTGTCAGGCTCACGCACCCGGCCACGCACCGGACACGCGGACACAAGCGAGCATGACCTCCACATACGAAACGGGTCGAGACGCGATCAACTAGCGCTGCGCGGCGTGCTGATGACCTCCGCACACGAAACGGGGTCGAAGGCGCCGGCAAGCGAGGTCCCTGCCTGCATCGTCACATGTCGCGCGAAACGATGCCCCTCGCTTGCCGGACGCCAGGACTGGTGTGGCGCGCAGAAACCACACCAGTGGTCCCGACCGAGCCGCGAATTCCCGTCGTGCCGTCCGTCCGCTCCCGTTCACCCGATGGCACCCGTCTGCGATGGCCACTCGTGACCTCTGGGCGATCGACCGGAGTTCGCAGTCTCGCGTCAATCCCGACAGCGTCGGTGGGCCGAAGCCGACGACATCCCCGGCACCGGCACGCTGTGCGCCGTGCGGGGAGCCGCCGCGACTGCTGTCCGGCGCTGTCACTCGCTACACGTCGGCCGCACGCGACGGGGTTCAGCTCACCGAACGTGACAAAGACAACTCAGAGTAATCGTCACAAACCGGTTGCGCGGTCACGAGGCCGATGTCACGCGATACACGTCGTAGACGCCCTCCACCTTGCGCACCGCGTTGAGCACGTGGCCGAGGTGTTTCGGGTCGCCCATCTCGAACGAGAAACGGGAGATCGCCACCCGGTCGCGCGAGGTGGTCACCGACGCCGACAGGATGTTGACCTTCTCGTCGGCCAGGATCTTGGTGATGTCGGACAGCAGCCGGTGCCGGTCCAGCGCCTCGACCTGGATCGCCACCAGGAACACCGAGTTCTCCGACGGCGCCCACTCCACCTCGACCAGCCGCTCGGGCTGCTTGCGCAGATCGTCGGCGTTGGTGCAGTCGGTGCGGTGCACGCTCACCCCGCCGCCGCGAGTGACGAAACCGAGGATCTCGTCCCCCGGCACCGGAGTGCAGCAGCGGGCCAGCTTGGCCCAGACGTCGTCGGCACCCTTGACGATCACGCCCACGTCGTTCGTGCTGCGCCGGCGGCTGATGGTGGACGGGGTGGAGCGCTCGGCCAGCTCCTCCTCCGCCTCCTCCAGGCCGCCGATGAACGCCACCAGCCGCTGCACGACGTGCTTGGCGCTGATGTTGCCCTCGCCCACCGCGGCATACAGCGCGGTGATGTCGTTGTAGCGCAGCTCGGTGGCCAGTGCGCCCATGACGTCGGCGGAGATCAGCCGCTGCAGCGGCAGGCCCGCCCGGCGGATCTCCTTGGAGATGGCCTCCTTGCCCGCCTCGATGGCCTCTTCCCTGCGCTCCTTGGCGAACCACTGGCGGATCTTGGCCCTGGCCTTGGCCGAGCCGGCGAAGTTCAGCCAGTCCCGGCTCGGGCCCGCGTTCTCCGCCTTCGAGGTGAAGATCTCGACGACCTCGCCGTTCTCCAGCTTGCGCTCCAGCGGGACCAGCCTGCCGTTGACCCTCGCCCCGATGCACCGGTGGCCGACCTCGGTGTGCACGGCGTAGGCGAAGTCCACCGGCGTCGAGCCCGCGGGCAGCGTGATCACGTCGCCTTTCGGGGTGAACACGAAGATTTCCTTGGTCGCCATCTCGTAGCGCAGCGACTCGAGGAAATCCCCGGGGTCGGCCGCCTCCCGCTGCCAGTCGAGCAGCTGCCGCATCCACGCCATCTGGTCGATGTCGGCCGAGCCGCGGTGCGTGCCGCCTGTCTCCTTGTACCGCCAGTGCGCAGCGATGCCGTACTCGGCGGTGTGGTGCATCTCGTAGGTGCGGATCTGCACCTCCAGCGGCTTGCCGTCCGGGCCGATCACCGTGGTGTGCAGCGACTGGTAGACACCGAACCGCGGCTGGGCGATGTAGTCCTTGAACCGGCCGGGCATCGGCTGCCACAGCGCGTGCACCACGCCCATGGCGGCGTAGCAGTCGCGCACGTCCTCGACCAGGATCCGCACCCCGACCAGGTCGTGGATCTCGTCCAGGTCGCGGCCGCGGACGATCATCTTCTGATAGATCGAGTAGTAGTGCTTCGGCCTGCCTTCGACCTTGGCCTCGATCCGCGCCTCGGACAGGTTCTTGTTCAGCTCGTCGATGACCCGGCGCAGGTACTCGTCACGCTTGGGCGCGCGCTTGGCCACCAGCCGGACGATCTCGTCGTACTTCTTCGGCTGCAGGATGGCGAACGCCAGGTCCTCCAGCTCCCACTTGACCGTCGCCATGCCCAGCCGGTGCGCCAACGGCGCGAGCACCTCGAGCGTTTCCCGCGCCTTGCGCACCTGCTTCTCCGGCGGCAGGAAGCGCATCGTGCGCATGTTGTGCAGCCGGTCGGCCAGCTTGATCACCAGCACGCGAGGATCGCGCGCCATGGCGACCACCATCTTGCGGATGGTCTCCGCCTCCGCCGCCGTGCCCAGCTTGACCTTGTCCAGCTTGGTGACACCGTCGACCAGGTGTGCCACCTCGTCGCCGAAGTCCCGGCGCAGCTGCTCCAGCGAGTACCCGGTGTCCTCGACGGTGTCGTGCAGCAGGGCCGCCACCAGCGTGGTGGTGTCCATGCCCAGCTCCGCCAGGATGGTGGCCACGGTCAGCGGATGGGTGATGTACGGGTCGCCGGACTTGCGGCGCTGACCGCGGTGCAGCTCCTCGGCGACGTCGTAGGCCCGCTGCAGCAGCGCGAGATCGGCGTTCGGGTGCAGCTCCCGGTGCACCGCCACCAGCGGTTCCAGCACCTGCTTCACCGAGGCGGCACGCTGGGCGGTGATTCTCCTGGCCAACCGGGCCCGCACCCGTTTGGTCGCCGACGGAGTCGCGGGCCTGCCGGACCCTGGTGTGGGCGCGACAGTCGACGCGCCCGCCGTCGAGTCGAGCTCCTGGCTCACCCGCACCTCCCTCACGTCGTCCCGGCGCGGTCGGTATGAATACCCAGGTTAGCTCGCTCGGCTCAACGACGACGCTTCCCGGTTGGCTTACCGGTCGGGCGGCCGCTGCCCCGGCCGGACCGCCTGGCCTCCTTACCGGCCACTCGCTGCTGGTCGATCCGCCGCAGCGTGCGACCGGGCACGCTGGAAGCCGCCGCGTACGCCCGCTCCCGGCGCATCTCGGCCTCCAGCGTCTCCTCGTCGACGGAGATCTGCTCGTTCAGCTGGCCCTTCCGCTGCTGGGTCTGCGCCCGCCGCTCCATGACCCGGCGTTCGTGCTCCCGGTACTCCGGGTAGCGCATCTTGAAGTCCACCAGCAGCGGGGTGGCCAGCAGTACCGACGACACGGTGCCGGCCACGGTGCCGACCGACATCACCAGCGCCAGGTCCTTCAACGTGCCCGCGCCGAGCATGCCGACCCCGATCACCAGCAGCGCCAGCACCGGCAGCAGGGTGACCAACGACGTGTTGATCGACCGCATCAGCACCTGGTTGACCGCCAGGTTCGCCGCCTCGGGGAACGTCATCCTGGTCAGATCGAGCAGGTTCTTGCTGTTCTCCTTGATCTTGTCGAACACCACCACGGTGTCGTACAGCGAGAAGCCCAGGATGGTGAGCAGACCGATCACGGTCGACGGGGTCACCTCGAAACCGACCAGCGAGTACACACCCGCGGTGGTGGTGAGGTCGAAACCGAGGGCCAGCAGCGCGGACACCGCCATCCAGCGTTCGAAGTAGAACGCCAGGAAGAGCCCGACCAGGGCAAGGAACACCACCAGCGCGATGATCGCTTGCTCGGTGATCTCGCCGCCCCAGGATCCACTCAGCGCCCGGTCGCTGATCGCCGCCCGATCCGGCTCCCCGTCCGTGCCGAGCGGCTGCAGCTGCTCGTACAGCGCGTCCTTGAGTTTGGCGACCTCGGCGTTGGTCAGCGTCTCGGACCGGATGTCGATCGTGGCGTCCGGGCCGCTGCCGACCTCCTGCACCGCCGCCGGGTCCTTGCCGAGGGTGTCCGCGAACACCTCCTCCACCCGGTCGACGTCGAGCCTGCCCTCCGCGGAGACCGCGGGCAGCTGGATCTTCGTCCCGCCGACGAATTCGATGCTCGGGTTGAATCCGCGGAAGATCATGCTGCCGATGCACACCAGCAGCAGCACCACGGTCGCCGAGTACCAGATCTTGCGCCTGCCGACGATGTTGAACGCGCCGGTGCCCATGTAGAGCCGGGCGAACACGCTGTGCTTCTTCGGCTCCTGGTCGATCGGGGTCGCCAGCGAGTACGTCTTCTCGTCCGCCACGTCAGACCCCCTTCGCCGTCGCCGTACGAGCCTTGCGCCGGGCGGCCGCAAGGTTGCCCTCGTCCTGCACCAGTCCGAGCCCGGACAGCGCCCGGTTGCTCAAGATCTTCCAGTTGCCGGCCAGCACCATCAGCGGGTGCGTCACCAGGAACACCACGGTCAGGTCGAGCGCGGTGGACAGGCCGACGGTGAACGCGAAGCCCTTCACCTGCCCGATGGCGAGGATGTAGAGCACCACCGCGGCGATCAGCACGACCGCGTCGGCGGACAGGATGGTGCGCCTGGCGCGCACCCACGCCCGCGGCACGGCCGACCGTACCGACCGGCCGTCGCGGATTTCGTCCTTGATGCGTTCGAAGTAGATGATGAACGAGTCCGCGGTGACACCGATGGAGATGATCAGACCGGCGACGCCCGCCAGATCCAGGGTGTAGCCCACCGACCGGCCGAGCAGGACGATCACCGGGTACACCACGGCCGCCGTGAAGATCAACGACGCGAACAGCAGCACCCCGAGCAAGCGGTAGTAGAACAGGCAGTACAACGCCACCAGCGCCAAGCCGATGAAACCGGCGATGAGCCCGGCCCGCAGCGACGACAGGCCCAGCGTCGGCGACACCGATTGGGCGTCCTGCGTCTCGAACGACAGCGGCAGTGATCCGTACTTCAGGATCTCGGCGAGCTCACGAGCTTCTTGCTCGGTGAAGTCACCGGTGATCCGAGTGCTGCCGCTGATCTGCTGGGTCACCGACGGCGCCGACACCACCTCGGTGTCCAGCACGAACGCCACCCGGGCCGGGTTGTCCAGGCCCTGCAGTTGCGACTTCTGCGCCAGCTTGGCGGTCAGCTCGGACCACTTGTCGTTGCCCTCGCTGGTGAAGTCGATGTTGACCTGGTAGCCGACGCTGTCCGGGTTCACGCTGGACGTCGAGCTGGCCACCATGGTGCCGTCCAGCACCACCGGGCCGAGCACGTACGCCTGGCGCGGCTCGTCCGCTGCGTCCTCGCTGGATCCTGCGGCGTCGCTCGGCCGCTGGCAGGCGACCAGCGGCAGGTCGGGCCGGTCGTTGCCGCGCAGCGGGTCGTCGAAGTTCTTGGCGCAGCCCTGCAGTTCCTTGACCGCCCGCTCGATGGCCGCGCGCTGCTTGGCCGGGTCCTGCGAGGCCAGGTCCTTGTGCTGGCGCACCTTGCGCGCCGCGGCGATCTCCTTCTTGGTCTGCTCGTCGAGGTCGTCGTCGTTGTCCGGCTGCTGCGCGAGCGCGCCCTGGCCGGCCGGGGCGCTGCCGCCGCCGGAGCTGCTGCCCTTGTCGGCGTCGGAGCCGGACTTCTTCCCGGAATCCGGCTTGTCACCGGAGGAGCCGGAGGACTTGTCTCCCTTTTCCGCCTTCTCGTCGTCCGCCTCGCTCTTCTCGTCACCACCGGCGGCAACCGCGGCCGGGTCGAACGGGCCCGCGATGACCTCGCGGAAACCCAGCTTGGCGGTCTGGCTGAGCGTCTTGGCCTGCTCCGCGTTGCCCGATCCGGGCACGGTGATGACGATGTTGTTGCCGTCCAGCACCACCTCGGCACCGCCGACGCCGAGGCCGTCCACACGCTGGTTGATGATCGCTCGCGCCGTGTTCAGCGACTCCCGCGACGGGTCCGAGCCGTCCGGGGTACGCGCGGTCAGCACGACGCTGGTGCCACCCTGCAGGTCGATGCCCAGCTTCGGCACCGGCTTGCCGTCGCCGGTGAAGAACACCAAGCCGTACAGGACGATGCCGATCAGCAGGAATATCGCCAGATGGCGCCAGGGTCTGATGGTCCCGGCAGGTGGTGCCACGGGAGTGCTACTCCTCCTCGACAGGGCCGCACGACGAGGCTGCCCGAAGTTGACGTTCGACGAGATGCCGCGTGGGAACGGTCACACCTCACCTCGCGGCACGGAGACTTTACTCCGTGCCGCGTGAGCCCGGTGTGACACCTTGGCCGATGGCTACTTCGTGCCGTGCTCCAGCGGAGGGGCGACCTGCGCGCCGCTTTCGGTCTTGGTCTCGGCCTTGTCCTCGGCGGAGCCGTCGGCCGACAGCTCGGCCTCGGCGGAGCCGTCGGTGTCGCCGTCGGTCAGCTCCTCGTCGTCCTCGACGACCGGGCCGACCTTCTCCCGGACGGCCTGGCGCAGCCACGTGGTCACCACGCCGTCGGCGATCTCCAGGTCGATGGTGGTGTCGTCGCTGGCGTCGGCCACCGTGGCATACAAGCCGGAGGTGGTCATCACACGGTCGCCCGGCTTGAGGCTGTCCTGCATCTCCTGCTGGGCGGCGATCACCTTTTTCTGCTTGCGCGCGCTGAAGACCATCACCAGCAGCAGCGCAACGAACATGGGAAGGAGGATTTCCATGTTGCTCCCTTGTCGGGCACTCGCGGCGCCCGGTTGTGTCAACGTCCGTCTGTGACCGGCTGTCAAGTCCGCGTCGCAGCCGAGTGTGCCAGTGTACGCCCCGCACCCGGTCGGCAGGTCCCCGTCCCCGGCCTTGGCCTCGGCGAACAGTGCCGGGAATCGGTCTTTGCCACGTGCGGACCGCGCGCTGGAGGCTGCTAGTCGAACAGCGTCGGGGCTTCCGGCTGCTCCTTGGGCGGGATCAGGCCGAGGTGCCGCCACGCCGCCGGGGTGGCCACCCGGCCACGCGGGGTGCGGGCCAGCATGCCCGCGCGCACCAGGTAGGGCTCGCAGACCTCTTCGACGGTGGCCGCCTCCTCACCGACGGCCACCGCCAGCGTGGACACCCCGACCGGACCGCCACCGAACGACTCGACCAGCGCCTTGAGCACCGCCCGGTCCAGCCTGTCCAGGCCCAGCTCGTCCACGTCGTACACCTCGAGCGCGGCGCGCGCCGTCTCCAGCGTGACGACACCGTCCGCCCGCACCTCGGCGTAGTCCCGCACCCGGCGCAGCAGCCGGTTGGCGATCCGTGGCGTCCCCCGGGAGCGCCGGGCGATCTCCGCGGCACCGTCCGGCTCGATGGGCACGCCCAGGATGGCCGCCGAGCGGTGCAGCACCTGCTCGAGTTCTTCCGGCTCGTAGAACTCCATGTGCCCGGTGAACCCGAACCGGTCGCGCAACGGCCCGGTCAGCGCACCGGACCTGGTGGTGGCACCGACCAGGGTGAACGGCGCGATCTCCAGCGGAATGCTGGTGGCGCCGGGGCCCTTGCCCACCACCACGTCGACCCGGAAGTCCTCCATGGCCATGTACAGCATCTCCTCGGCGGGCCGGGCGATGCGGTGGATCTCGTCGATGAACAGCACGTCGCCCTCGGCCAGGTTGGACAGCATGGCCGCCAGGTCGCCTGCGCGTTCCAGCGCCGGCCCCGAAGTGATCCGGATCGTGCTGTTCAGCTCCTCGGCGATGATCATCGACAGCGACGTCTTGCCGAGCCCCGGCGGACCGGACAACAGCACGTGGTCCGGCGGCCTGCCGCGCCGCTTGGCGCTCTCCAGCACCAGCTCCAGCTGTTCCCGCACCCTGGCCTGGCCGATGAACTCGCTCAGCCTGCGCGGCCGCAGCGCGGTCTCCAGCTCCCGCTCCCCCGTCTCCGGCAGCGCGGAGACCGGAGAGCGCGCGGTGCCGAACTCGCCGTAGTCCTCGTCGCTCATCAGCGCTGCTTCCCGATGCTGCTCAGCGCGGCCCGCAAGACCGCCGACTTGTCACCGTCGCCGTTGGCCGCCAGGACGCCGTCGACCGCCTGCTCCGCCTGCCTGGCCGGGAAGCCGAGCGAGATGAGCGCCTCGACCACCTCGGAGCGCACGGCGGAGTTCGCCGTCGCGGCGGCGGGCCCGGCCGCTGCGGTCGCCTGGCCGGCGGCATCGATCTTGTCCCGCAGCTCCAGGCTCAACCGCTCGGCACCCTTGCGGCCGATGCCGGGAACCTGGGTGAGCACGGAGATGTTGCCGTCGGCGATGGCGGCACGCAGCGTCTCCGGCTCCAGCACCGCGATCGCGGCCAGCGCCAGCCGCGGCCCGATACCGGACACCGTCTGTAGCAGTTCGAACAGCTCACGGGCCTGCACGTCGGAGAAGCCGTACAGGGTGAGCGAGTCCTCCCGCACCACCAGCGAGGTGAACAGCTGCGCCTGCTCCCCCACCCGCAGCGTCGCCAGCGTCGCCGGCGCGGCCTGCACGGCCAGTCCCACGCCACCGACCTCCACCACCGCGTGGTCGAGCGCGACGGAGAGCACCGTGCCGCGTACCGACGAGATCATCTCCTCACTCCCTGATCATGCTCGGGCCCGGAGCCGGGCCGCCTCCTTCAGCCTGGCCTTGTGCTGCCTGGCCAGCTCGGCCGCGTGCCGTTCCACCTCGGCCAGTCGCTTGCGCAGCGGTTCCCGCCACAGGTGACAGATGGCCAGCGCCAGCGCGTCCGCGGCGTCCGCGGGCTTGGGCCGCTGGGGCAGCGACAGCAGCCGCGTCACCATCGTCGTCACCTGGGCCTTGCCCGCCGCACCGGACCCGGTCACGGCCGCCTTCACCTCGCTAGGCGTGTGGAAGCCGACGGGCAGGCCGCGCCGCGCGGCGCACAGCGCGACCACGCCGCTGGCTTGCGCGGTGCCCATCACCGTGCGCACGTTGTGCTGGCTGAACACCCGCTCGATGGCCACTGCCTGGGGCCGGTGCTGCTCGAGCGCCTGGTCCACCGCCTCGGCCACGGCCAGCAACCGGGACGGCAGCTCGGCGTCGGCCGGCGTACGCACCACCGAGTAGTGCACGCAGGTGACCTGCCTGCCGGGGCCGCCGTCCACCACGCCGATCCCGCACCGGGTCAGCCCCGGGTCGACCCCGAGCACGCGCACCCTCTCGCCTCCGTCCCGCCGAGCCGACGAACATCCGTTCGACACGCAGGCTACCGCCACCGGCCGCGCACCCGGCCGGCGACGCGCCGCGTCAGGCCAGGTCCGGCTGCCCGGTGTCGGTGAGCACCGGCTGCCAGCGGCGGAATCCCGGCGGGGCGTCCGGGCTCCACGGCCACTGCCCCTGCGGCGTCGGCACGACGATCTGCAGCGCGGGGAAGTCACCCATCGGGTACAGCAGGAACGCCGACCCGAAGTACTGCGGGTAGTACCGCTCGGCGACCTTCTGGAACAGCACCGGGACCCCGTCGAAGAAGTCCTCGTACGGCACGCCGATGCGGAACTGCTCGCCGGTCGCCGCCCGGTCGACGTAGGCGTCCAGCAGCACCGTGCCCATCGGCCTGGGCAGGCCGATCACCACGGCCTCGGCCACGCCGTGGGTCCGCCACGCCCCCGCGGTGAACTCGAAGTTGCCGACCCCGTCGCCCGGCTGCACCGAGATCACCGCGTTGCCGCGGGTCTGCGCCTGTTCGAGCATCCACTCCTTAAGCTCTGCTTCTTCCGGGCTCAGGACGGCGTCCACGGGCGAGGCGGGCGCCCGGCGCGGCGCGGGCCTCGGGGTACGAGAAGCGTCGGCGTAGGAGTCGGTCGTCACAGCGGACATCTTGCCGTATCCGTATCGTGACCGGCACAGGCCCGCCGGGCATTCCCGCGGCGCCTGCGCCGAACGGCTCAGCCCAGCCGCCCGACGGCAGCACGCCCGGCCGGGATCACGTCACCGCGGACCGCCGGGCGAGTGCTGCGGGCCCGGGAAACCGCCCGACGGCGGCACCGGTTGCGGTGGGTACGGCTGCCCGCCCTGCGGAGCGGGACGACCGGCCGGGGGCTGCGGTCCCGCCGGCGGCATGCCGGGCTGGGGCGCCGTCCCCCAGTGCTGGGGAGCGGGACCACCGAAGGGGGCCTGCCCGCCACCGGGCGTGACAGCCGACGTCGCAACGAGGCCGCGCAGCTTGCCCAGCCCGAACACCACGAATCCGAGCGCGATGGTGACCACCAGCAGCACCGGCACGTAGACGAAGAACTTGTCGCTGTCCGGCCGGAGCATGCCGCCGTACATCTTCAGGTCGTCGGCGATGTAGTAGATGAGGTAGGCCAGTGGCAGCGACACCCAGGTGAACGGGAACCACCACTTCATCCGCGCCGCGCTCGCGCCGACGAAGCACGCGTCGGCGAACACCACCAGCGGCGTCAGCAGGTGCTCGAACAGCGACCAGGTTTCGCTCAGGTCGCCGTCCAGCAGCGTCATGTACACCGACATGACCAGCAGCAACAGCACTGCGGTGCCGCCGCGAATCCACGCCGACGGGGGTTCGTGGCTGCGACCGAGCGTGAACAGCGGCCACAGCATCAGCACGCCGTAGACGATCGCGGTGAACAGGCTGGCCTGCAGGCTCAGACCGGGCCACGGGTTGCCGTCCTGCTGCACCGCCGCGATGACGCCGATGAGCGCGAAGGCGACGATCAGCAGCCGCCACAGGGTGACGCCGAGCAGGACACCCGGACGAATCCTGGTGACCGGCGGTGCCGGCTGCGGCGAAAACGGCTGCGCTTGCGGCGGCTGAACACCACTCAGGCCAGGCTGCATCCCAGGCTGCATCGAACCCCCTTCACTGCGGGGTGCAGCCTAACCGACCTCGGCCAGCACTTCGTCGGAAACGTCGAAATTGGCGTAAACGTTCTGTACGTCGTCGGAGTCCTCGAGCGCCTCGATCAGCTTGAAGACCTTGCGAGCGCCTTCGGCGTCCAGCGGAACGGTGACCGAGGGGATCCAGCTGACGTCGGCGGACTCGTACTCCATGCCCGCCGCCCGCACCGCGTCGCGGACCGCCACCAGGTCGGTCGCCTCGCTGATGATCTGGAAGCTCTCGCCCAGGTCGTTGACCTCTTCCGCGCCGGCGTCCAGCACCGCCATCAGCACGTCGTCCTCGGTCAGGTCGCCCTTGGGCACCACCACGACGCCCTTGCGGTTGAACAGGTAGGAGACCGAGCCGGGATCGGCCAGCGAGCCGCCGTTGCGGGTCAGCGCGGTGCGCACCTCGGACGCCGCGCGGTTCTTGTTGTCGGTCAGGCACTCGATCAGCACCGCGACGCCGTTGGGCGCGTAGCCCTCGTAGGTCACCGGCTGCCAGTCGGAGCCGCCCGCCTCCTCGCCCGCTCCGCGCCTGCGGGCCCGCTCGATGTTGTCCTTCGGGACGGAGTTCTTGGTCGCCTTGAGGATCGCGTCGTACAGCGTCGGGTTGGCGTCCGGGTCACCGCCGCCGGTACGCGCGGCCACCTCGATGTTCTTGATCAGCCGCGCGAACAGCTTGCCTCGTTTGGCGTCCAGCGCGGCCTTCTTGTGCTTGGTCGTCGCCCACTTGGAGTGTCCGGCCATTTCTCCTCGTCTCTTCCCTACGCTCGTGCGGCGGACACCATGCCGACGAACAGCTCGTGCACCCGCAGATCCCCGGTGATTTCCGGGTGGAAAGCGGTCGCCAGCACCGCCTTCTGCCGAACCGCGACGATTTTACCCGCGGCGGGTCCCGCAGCCGGGGTGTCCGGAACCGTGGCCAGCACCTCGACGTCCGCCCCGACCGACTCGACCCACGGTGCCCGGATGAAGACGGCGTGCAGCGGCTCGGCTAACCCGGCGAAGTCCAGGTCGGCCTCGAACGAATCGACCTGCCTGCCGAACGCGTTCCGGCGGACCAGCATGTCCACGGCGCCCAGCTGGTGTTGGTCCGGCCTGCCGTCCAGCACCTTGTCGGCCAGCAGGATCATTCCTGCGCACGACCCGTAGGCGGGCATCCCGCCGGCCAGCCTGGCACGCAAGGGCTCGAGCAGGCCGAACACGTCGAGCAGCCGGGACATGGTGGTGGACTCGCCACCGGGGATCACCAGCCCGTCGACGGCCTCGAGTTCGGACACCCGGCGTACCGCGCTGACCCGCGCGCCTGCCGACTCCAATGCCGCGAGGTGTTCGCGGACGTCACCTTGCAGGGCGAGAACACCGACGTGCGGCTTGTTCGTGGTCAACGGCGAAACCTTCCTGAACGGCCTCTACCAGCGTAGTTGTCCGGCGCCCCGCACCGGTGACCGGGTCAGGGAACGCCGGCGAGCCGCAGCAGCGCCGCAGTGGCGGCGGCGGCCAGCACCACCACCACGAACGGGGCTTTCCGGATCGCCAGCACGGCACCGACCAGCACCCCGGCGGGCCGGGCCCACCCGGCGAACGCCTTCCCCTCGACGAACGCCGCGGTGGCCACCAGAGCCGCGAGCAGCACCACCGTGGCGGTCACCATCAGGCGTTCGACGCGCGGCGAGAGCGAGAACCGGTCGCGCAGCAGCGGACCGACGACACGGCACCCGTACGTGCCGAGCCCGAGCACCAGGGCGGACACCAGCAGGGTCGTCGCCGTCGCGGTCATGACGACTCCGGCAAGCGCTCACGGCCCCGCGAGACCTCGGCGACGGCGACCCCGGCCAGAGCGAGCAGTACCGGCAGTCCCGCGGGCAGGAAAGGCGTGGTGGCCAGTGCGACGACCGCGCCGGCGATCGCGGCGCGCCGGGCATGCCGGTCCCGCAGCGACGGCAGCACCAGTGCCAACAGCACGGCGGGGAATGCCGCGTCCAGGCCGAGCGCGTCGGTGTCGGTGATGGCCGTGCCCGCGGCCGCGCCTGCGACCACGCCGAGGTTCCAGCACACGAACAGGCTCACCCCGGTGACCCAGAAGGCCCGTTTCCGCTGGTCCGGGCTCGGCTGCGCGAGCGCAAAGGCCACCGACTCGTCGATGATCAGGTGGGCGCCCACCAGCCGGCGCCACCCCGTGCCCAGCGTGTCGGCCACCGCGAAGCCGAACGGTAAGTGCCGCGCATTGACCAGCAGCCCGGCGAGCACCGCCGCCACCGGGTTGCCGCCGGAGGCGACCAGGCCGACGAAGATGAACTGCGCGGCACCGGCGAAGACCACCACGGACAACACCATGGGCAGCCAGAACGGGAGGCCCGCGCTCACCGTGATCGCCCCGAACGACACGCCGACGAGTGTGTCGGCGGCCAGGACCAGCGCGATGTCGCGGGCCAGCCCCGGATCGAGCGATCGCCATATCGAACGCATGACTTCTATAATGAACGAATACCGGAGTGTTCGTCAAGGCGAACGATTGACCGATGGAGCGAACCAAGTGTCCGACGTGAAGTCCGCCCCACCGCTGGCCGCGATCGCCCGCTCGTTGCGCCGCGAGCGCGAACGCGCCGGGTTGTCCCTGTCCGAGCTGGCCAAGCGGGCCGGGATCGCCAAGTCGACGTTGTCCCAGCTGGAGTCGGCCACCGGCAATCCCAGCGTGGAGACTCTGTGGGCGCTGTCGGTGGCGCTCGACGTGCCGTTCGCGCGCCTGGTCGACCCGCCGCGGCCGACCGTGCAGCTGTTGCGGCGCGGCGAAGGACCCACGGTCGCCTCGGAGCGCGCCGACTACGTGGCGACGGTGCTGTCCGCGTGCCCGCCGGGCGCCCGCCGTGACCTGTACTTCATCTCGGCCGAGCCCGGATCGGCCCGGGAGTCGGATCCGCACATGCCGGGCGTCGTCGAGCACGTCGTGCTGTGTTCGGGCCGGGCCAGGATCGGACTGCTGGACGATCCGGTCGAGCTCGAGCCCGGTGACTACATCGCCTACCCCGGCGACCTGCCCCACGTGTTCGAGGCGATCGAGCCCGGAACCACGGCCGTCCTGGTGTCCGAGCATGTCTGACGCGGCGAAGCCCACCCCGGGCGACGACACGGGCGCCCGCTGCCGCACCTGCGGGCGAGCGCGAACGGACGCCGACCCGCTGGAAGCGCTCAGCTGGGTGTGCGACCGCTCCGGGGCTCAGCCGCAGTGGCTGTGCGACCGGTGCGCCCGCGAGCACGTCCGCGACATCGAAAGCAAGCTGCCTGCCGAATTCTGGTGATCGCCAGGTCCGCGGACCGGGCCGCTCGGCCTGAGAAGCCCGCAGCGACCCGGTGCGGTCCCGGCAGCGCCGAGCGGCCCCAGCGCCGCGCGCCGGGGCCGTCACCCGCCACGATCACCAGCCGCGTTCGGCCAGCCGATGCGGCTGCGGCACCTCTTCCACGTTGATGCCGACCATGGCCTCGCCCAGCCCGCGGGACACCTTGGCGATCACGTCCGGGTCGTCGTAGAACGTGGTCGCCTTGACGATCGCCGCGGCGCGCGCGGCCGGGTCGCCCGACTTGAAGATGCCGGAGCCGACGAACACGCCTTCCGCGCCCAACTGCATCATCATCGCCGCGTCCGCCGGGGTGGCGATGCCACCCGCGGTGAACAGCACCACCGGCAGCTTTCCGGTCTGCGCCACCTCCTTGACCAGCTCGTACGGCGCCTGCAGCTCCTTGGCGGCGACGTACAGCTCGTCCTCGGGCAGCGAGGTCAGCCTGCGGATCTCGGAGCGGATCCGGCGCATGTGCGTGGTGGCGTTGGACACGTCCCCGGTGCCCGCCTCGCCCTTGGACCGGATCATGGCCGCGCCCTCGGCGATGCGGCGCAGCGCCTCCCCCAGGTTGGTCGCACCGCACACGAACGGCACGGTGAACTGCCACTTGTCGATGTGGTGCTCGTAGTCGGCGGGAGTGAGCACTTCCGACTCGTCGATGAAGTCCACGCCGAGCGCCTGCAGCACCTGGGCCTCGACGAAGTGCCCGATGCGCGCCTTGGCCATCACCGGGATCGACACCGCGTCGATGATCCGCTCGATCAGGTCCGGGTCGGACATCCTGGCCACCCCGCCCTGCGCCCGGATGTCGGCAGGCACGCGCTCCAGCGCCATCACGGCGACCGCCCCGGCGTCCTCGGCGATCTTGGCCTGCTCGGGGGTGACCACGTCCATGATCACGCCGCCCTTGAGCATCTCGGCCATGCCACGCTTGACCCGCGGCGTGCCGGTCTCGGAGTTCGGCTGCTGTCCAGCGGTCGAGGTCTGCTCAGCGGTCAACGCTTCACGCCTTTCTCTCTTCCGGGGGATACGTTCCGATGGTACGGCCGTTGTGGCCCCTTCGGGCGGGCCAGTGGCGAGCTGTTTCGGCAGGCCACTTCATGCGGCCCCTTGCACCCCGGGCGGCCGGGGTGTGTGATCGGAGACACACCCGACAGCTCGCATCGCGCCAGGTAGGAGGCCGCCATGGCTGACAGACATACCCACTCCAGCGGCAGGCACAACGGCAAGGCCGGCGCCGCGTCGCTGGTGGTCGACTCCCCCACGGCTGTGCGCAACGTCGCGGTGGTCGGACCGTCCGGGTCGGGCAAGACCACGTTGGTGGAAGCCCTGCTGGCGCACACCGGCACGATCTCCCGGGCGGGCAGCATCACCGAAGGCACCACGGTGTGCGACCACGACCCGGTCGCGGTCCGGCAGCAGCGCTCCGTCGCGCTGGCCCTGGCTCCGCTCGTGCACGAGGGCATCAAGGTCAATCTCATCGACACCCCGGGCTATCTGGACTTCCTCGGCGAACTGCGCGCAGGCCTGCGCGCGGCCGACGCCGCGCTGTTCGTGGTGTGCGCCGCCGACGGGGTCGACGAGGCCACCGCGGCGTTGTGGCGGGAATGCGCCGAAGTCGGCATGCCCCGCGCCGTGGTGATCTCCCGGCTCGACCACCCACGAGCGGACGCCATGGGCGAGCTCGCCGCGTGCCAGTCCGCGTTCGGTGCCGGTGTGCAGCCGCTGTACCTGCCGGTCGGCGCCCAGGCGCTGCTCGGCCTGATCACCCAGCGGCTCATCGACTACTCCGCGGGACCGGCGCCACGGATCGGCGACGTGCCGGAGGCCGATCGGGACCGCTTCACCGAGGCCCGCAACCAGCTCATCGAGGGCATCATCGAGCAGTCGGAAGACGAGACGTTGATGGACCGCTACCTGGCGGGCGAAGAGATCGCGGTGGAGACGCTGATCAACGACCTGGAGACCGCCGTGGCCCGCGGGTCGTTCCACCCGGTCGTGCCCGCCTGCGCGTTCACCGGGGTGGGACTGGCCGAAGTGCTCGAAGTCGTCACCAAGGGCTTCCCCTCGCCGCAGGAGCGTCCGGTGCCGCCGGTGACCACTGTGGACGGCAAAGAACACGCAGAGCTGACCGCCGACCCGGCCGGCCCGTTGGCCGCCGAAGTCGTCCGCACCACCGCGGACGCTTACGTCGGCCGCGTGTCCCTGGTGCGGGTCTTCTCCGGCACCCTCCGGCCGGAGCGCCCGGTGCACGTGTCCGGACACGGGATGGCCGAGCGCGGGCACGCCGACCACGACACCGACGAGCGGGTCGCCCACATCTACTCCCCGCTGGGCGCGCAGCTGAACGAAGTGCCGTACTGCGTGGCCGGCGACCTGTGCGCGCTCACCAAGCTGGGCTCGGCCGAGACCGGGGACACCATCTCCGATCCGCGCGAGCCGCTGCTGATGAAGCCGTGGGCCATGCCGGAGCCCCTGCTGCCGATCGCCGTGGTCGCCAAGAACCGGTCGGACGAGGACGCGCTGGCGCGCAACCTCTCCCGCCTGGTGGCCGGCGACCCCACATTGCGGCTGGAACGCAACGCCGAGACCAACCAGCTGGTGTTGTGGTGCATGGGCGAAGCGCACGCCGACGTCGCGCTGTCCCGGCTGCGCGCGGGCGGCACCGAGGTGGAAACCGAGGACGTCAGGATCCCGATGCGGGCCACGTTCACCAGCAAGGCGCACGGCCGCGGGCGGCACGTCAAGCAGTCCGGCGGGCACGGCCAGTACGCCATCTGCGAGATCGACGTCGAGCCGCTGCCACGCGGATCCGGGTTCGAGTTCGTCGACAAGATCGTCGGCGGCGCAATCCCCCACCAGTTCATCCCGAGCGTGGAGAAGGGGGTGCGGGCCCAGCTGGCCAAAGGCGTCACCGACGATCCCTACCCCGTGGTGGACGTCCGGGTGACGCTGGTCGATGGGAAGGCGCACAGCGTGGACTCGTCGGATGCGGCGTTCCAGACGGCCGGGGCACTGGCCGTCAAGGAGGCTGCCGCCGCGGGCAACGTCGTACCGCTGGAACCGTTGGACGACGTCGAGATCACGTTGCCGGACGAATACCTCGGAGCGGTCCTGGGTGACCTGTCGTCGCGGCGCGGCCGGGTGATGGGCACCGAGTCGGCGGACAACGGCCACACGGTGGTCAAAGCCCAGGTACCCGCGGTGGAACTGGTCAGGTACGCCATCGACCTGCGGTCGCTGACGTCCGGAACGGCGACGTTCACCCGGAAGTTCGCCCGCTACGAGCCGGTACCACAGGGGGCGTTCGCCTCGGCGCACTAGCGGACGGCGGTACGAACCGCCTGCGGGACGGCCGTGCGGGCCCCGTCGCCGGACGATGGAGCGGGCCGCGCCGCCGGGCGGTGGTGCCCGCCTGCCGGGGTGGCCGGGAAAGCGATCAGCCAGCTCCGGCCGGTGGCCGAACATCGACGGCCAGCCGGGCCTCGGGCACGCTACGTGGCGATGTCCGGCTCGGCGATCTCGAAGTACTCCGGGGCAGGCGCCGACCCGGCCAGCCGGAAGTAGCGCACCTTCCGGCGGCGGCGCAAGCTCAGCGTGTCGCGCACCGCGTCGTTGTAGACGCGGCGGGCGATCACCACTCGCTGCTCGGCGTCGGCGAGCTCGGCCGCGATGCCCTCCGGCAGCGCTCCGCGGTCGACGTCGGCGAGCAGCCGGGTCAGCCGGTTCTCCGCCGCTTCCCGTTCCCGCCGCGGCGCCGACTCCGCGGCGTACGCGGCCGCTCGCAGCTCTTCGGCGTCCGCCAGCGTGCTGGCGACTGCCCGTGCGACCACCGCCCGGCGGGCCAACGCCGCATCCAGCGCCGCCCACGCGGCGTCGGTGCGGATGTGCAGGCGGTCCAGCCGGTTCGCGGTGGTGACCAGCAGCGCGAGCAACAGCAGGGCCGCCACGCCCACGACGATCAGCACGGTCTGGTCGAGCCCGGTCACCGCACCTCCCGCCGCACCGGCACTTCCGCGACGCGCCGCGGGTCGGCGGCGACGGCGGTTTCGTAGACGCGCAGGATCTGGTCGCACACCGTCGACCAGTCGTACTGCCACACCAGCTTGGACCCGGCGGCCGACAGCTCGGCGGCCCGCCGGCGATCACTGAGCACCGTGTACAACCCGTCCGCCAGGGCCACCGGGTCACCGACCGGCACCAGCACCCCGGCCGCGCCGTCGTCCAGGACACGCCGGAACGAATCCAGCGCGCTGGCGACCACCGGCGTGCCCGCCGCCATGGCCTCGGTGAGGATCATGCCGAAGCTTTCGCCGCCCAGGTTGGGCGCACAGTACACATGGGCGCTGCGCAGCGCCCTGGCCTTGGTCGCGTCGTCGACCTGGCCGAGCATGTCGATGCGGGACGACAGGTCCGGCCCGGCTGACTCCCGTAGCTCGTCCTCCTCGCCGCGGCCGACCACCAGCAGGCGCACGTCCGGCAGCCGCGCGGTGAGCAGCCGCAGTGCCTCCAGCAGTACCGGCATGCCCTTGCGCGGCTCGTTGTAGCGGCCGACGAACGCGATCGTCGGCTCCGGGCGCGGGTACCCGTCCAGCGGCTCGGCCCCCGCGTAGAACGGGACGTCGACTCCGTTGGGGATCTCCACCGCGTTGCCGCCCAGGTGCTCCACCTGCACCCTGCGGGCCAGCTCGGACACCGCGATCCGGGCGGTGATCTTCTCGAACAGCGGCCGCAGCACCGGGCGGAAGCCGAGCATGGTGCGGGACCGGCTGGTCGACATGTGGAACGTGGCCACGATCGGCCCGTCGGCGACCTTCAGCGCCAGCATCGACAGGCTGGGCACCACCGGCTCGTGCAGGTGCAGCACGTCGAAGGCGTTCTCCCTGATCCACCGGCGGACCCGCGCATACGCCACCGGGCCGAACTGGAGCCTGGCCACCGACCCGTTGAACGGAACGCCGACCGCGCGCCCGGATTGCTGGACGAAGTGCGGCAGTTCCGCGTCGGCGGCCGCCGGGGCGAGCACGGACACCTCGTGCCCGCGCGCCAGCAACGCCTTGGCCAGGTCGGCGACGTGGTTCTGCACTCCGCCCGGCACCGCGAACGAGTACGGGCAGACGATGCCGATCTTGAGCTTGGTCCGTCGCTGGTCACTCACCGGGCATCCGCTTGGTCCGTCTCCGCCTGCCGCTGCCCACCGCCCGGCCGGTCGCTCAGCCACAGCGGTTGCAGCATGTGCCAGTCCTGCGGGTGGGCCGCGATGGCACCGGCGAACGTGTCAGCCAGTTGCTGAGTCGCCGACGGCGCTTCCCGGACGCTGGCCACTCGCACCGGCGGGTGGAAGCGCAGCGCCCAGCCGTCGTCGGTGAACCAAGTGCTCATCGGCAGCAGCGCCGCCCCGGTACGGGCCGCCAGGTACGCCGGACCCGCGGGCATCGTGGTCTTCTCGCCGAACAGGGTCACCTCGATGCCGTTGCCGGTCAGGTCCCGGTCCGCCAGCAGCACCACGATCCGGTTCTCCCGCAGCCGCGCGGTGAGCCGCGGCGCCACCGGGCCGTCACCGGTCAGCGGGAACACCTCCATGCCGAGACCTTCCCGGAACCGCAGGAACCGCTGGTACAGCGACTCGGGTCGGAGCCGTTCGGCCACCGTGGTGAACGTGCGGTAGTAGTGCACGATCCACACCGCCGCGGCGTCCCAGTTGCCGGTGTGCGGCATCGCCACCACCACACCGTTGCCCTCGGCCAGCGCGGCGTCCAGGTTCTCCCTGCCCTCCACCACGTGCCGGTCGGCCACCTCGCCCCGGTTCCACGACGGCAGCTGGAAGACCTCCCGCCAGTAGCGGGCGTAGGACTTCATCGCCTGCCGGGTCAGCTCGTCCAGCTCGGCGGAGCCCGCCTGGGGCACCACGCGCTGCAAGTTGCGGCGCAGTTGCGCCACGCCACCGCGTCGGTTCATGCCTCGGGCCGCTGCGAACTCACCTGCCACGTTGAACACGGTGCGCGCCATGCCTGCGGGCACCAGCGGGGTGAGCCACCAGCCAAGGGCGAACCCGAGGTCGGTCACCTTCGCGGTGAGCTTGCTCATGGCGATCGCACCTCCCGCGCGGCCACGATCGCCGACCACATCCGCTGCGCCAGGGTCAGCACCGACAGCGCAGCCAGCAGCCACAGCGACACCTCGATCGCGTGCGCCACGCCGAGGCCCTGCAGCCCCGTGCCCAGCAGGGCGACGATGAGCCGCTCGGCCCGCTCCACCAGGCCGCCGTCGGCGGACAGCCCGGAGGCCTCCGCGCGCGCCTTGATGTAGGAGATCACCTGCGCAAGCACCAGCACGACCAGGCCTGCCGCGGCCGCACGGTGCTCGCCGCTGGCGATGCACCACCAGGTGATCGAGCCGAACAGGGCACCGTCGGCCAGCCGGTCACAGGTGGCGTCCAGCACCGCGCCGAACGGGGTGCTGCGCCCGGACGCCCTGGCCATGGCACCGTCCAGCAGGTCGAGCATGGCGAAGGCCCATACCGTGAACGTCCCCCACAGCAGCAAGCCGTTGGGGAAGAACGACAGCGAGCACGCGATGACCCCGACGGCGCCGATCACCGTCATGGCGTTCGGGGTCAGCCCGACCCGCACCAGCATCGCACCGATCGGGTCGAGCACACGGGACACCGACGCACGAGCGAAGACGTTCAACATCACTGACAGCCTAGCGACGTGGGGTTCGCCACGGCCGCAGGCTCCGACGGCTGCTTCCGGCGCGTCCGCGCCGCCCTGATCGCGACCGCAGGTGAGCCGGGGCCTTCTTCGCCTCCGCCGCCGCGAACGTTACCGACATACCGGATAAGACAGACAACCAGCTGACATCGTAACCAACACCCCGATCTGCGCGAATGGCGTTTACACAGGCCAAGCTCGCTGCGGGGTTCTCCCATCGGCGAGCGTCGCAGCACGCAGAGGGGATCTCGTGCGGTGAATGACGATGTCGTACGGCTGTCCGTCGTCGGGCAGGTCATCCGCAGGCGCTGGCGCGTCCTCGTCGCCGCCGCGGTGCTCGGTGCGCTGCTCGGCTACCTGGTCTCCCTGGTGATCTCGCCCGGCTACCAGGCGAGCAGCCAGGTGCTGATGCAGGGTTCGCGGGAGGCGGACGAGATGCTGACCGAGTCGCAGATCGCGGTCAGCTCCACCGTGCTCGAGCGTGCCGCGGCGGCGCTGCGCTGGGACGATCCGGTCCGCGAGCTGCGGGACGACGTGACCGCCGAGGTCGTCGAGGGCAACGTCATCGAGATCAGGGCCACCGACGACGACCCCCGCCGCGCCCAGGCGCTGGCCGACCAGGTGGCCAAGGAGTTCGTCAGCTACTCCAGCCAGCTGGCCAGCAGCCCGGCGAACGCATCCGCGCAGGTGATCGCCGAGCAGCGGAACGCACTGCAGGTGGAGGTGCGCGACTCGCTGCGCAAGCTCACCGCCCTGCACCGCGAGCTGACCTCGAACCAGCTCACGTCGGAAGAGGTGGACGTACGGACCGAGCTCGAGCAGGTGCGCAACGCGCTGACCGGGGCGGTCGAAGAACTCGAGGAGGCCAAGGCGGCAGGCACCGCCACCAACGCCGTCATCGTCGAGCCCGCCGAGGTGCCCAGCTCACCGGCGCCGCCGAGTGCCTGGCAGCTGACCGCGGCCGGGGCCCTTGCCGGGTTCCTGATCGGCGTCGCCGCACATCTGATCGCGGCGCGCGCCGACCGCAGGGTGCGCGACGCCACCACGATCGCGTCGGCGTTCGGCGCCAGGCCCGTCGGCGAAGTGACCGTCGACGAGCACCACGAGCACCGCGCGAACGGCTCGTCCTCCCTCCGACGCAGGCTCGCCAGGCTGCTCGGCACCGACCGCCCATGGCAGACCCCGGACGGCGAGGTCACCGGGCCCGGGCGCTACCAGCGCATCCTGGCCAAGCTCCGCACCGGGCAGGGCGTGCCGCTGCGCCTGCTTGTGGTGATCGCCGACGACGACCCCGACGCCAGGGCGGTGGCGCAACGGCTGATCGCCGAGGCACATGACGCCGTGGTGGCGGGCAACGGGCACAGCACCGAGGCGATCGGGCTGTCTCATCCCCCGGTCGCCCAGCGGCCCACGCTGCGGCTGGCCGAGGTGTCCGCACGGCAGCCGGACGTCCCGGAGGACCACAGCGTGTCCGGGGCCCTGCTGATCACCTCGGCGGGCAGGCGGACCGACTGGGAGCTGGTCGCACTCGCCGAAGCCTGCCGGGACACCGGGCACCGGCTCGCCGGGGTCGTGGTGGCCCGGCCGGTCAGGGCCGCCGGACGACCGCCGGACGACCGGACGGACGCCGCCGCCGGCCACGAACTCGTGGGGGCCTCATGACGAGCGCACGCACCTACGCCGAACCGCTCGTCGACCTGCAGCGGCTGATCGCCGGGATCCGGTGGCGCAAACGGCTCTGGCTGCCCATGGTGGCGCTCGGCCTGCTGGCCGGCATCGCGGTGGCCGTCGTCGCCCCGCCGCAGCCGACCGCATCCGTCAAGGTGCTGGTGCTGCACGAGGACGACCAGCCCAACGACGGCGGGGCGCTGATCGCCACCGACATCGCGCTGCTGCAGACGGTGCGCATCGCCGGGCAGGCGCTGGACAAGGTCGGCGCGACCGACAAGCCGGACGACTTCGTCGAGGACTACCGCGGCGCGCCGCTGTCCAACAACGTCATGGAGATCACCGTAGAAGCAGGCACCGGCGAGCAGGCCCTGGCCCGCGCGGACGCGTTGAGCAGCGTGTTCATCGCCGACCACGCCCGCAGGGTGCGGGCGTCCAGCCAGGCGGCGGTGCGCGAGATCCAGGATCGCCAGCGGCGGGCCGAGCAACAGCTGAACACGGTCAACCAGCAGATCGCGGCACTGTCCGACGCCACCGACCCGGCCTCGACGACCAGGCAGTCGTCGTTGTTCAGCCGCAAGGGCACGCTCGAGGCCAAAGTCCAGGAGCTGATCGCGCAAGCGGAGACCGCGGGCGCCGGTACCGGCCGCATCATCGCGGGCACCAAGGTCGTCGACGCACCCCGCCTGCTCCCCCAGTCGCCGCTGGTGGCCGGCGGGATCATGGTGCTGGTGGGGCTCGGGCTCGGCCTGGTGCTCGGCCTGGGGCTGGCGGCGGTCGCCACCGTCGTGCAGGACCGCCCGGTACTGCGCCGGGAGATCACCGCCCACCTCGGTGCGTCCGTCATCGCCCAGCTGTCGCCGCGTCGCCGGCTCCCGCGGCTCTTCCGCCGCAGCAGCCGCGACCAGGACCGACGCCGCGTGGCGGCGACACTGGCCCGCACCGTGAGCGGCCCACCGGGCCGGATCGCGGTGCTGGAGCTCGGTGCCGAGGAAGCCGCCGCCGCGCTCGCCAAGGACATCGCCGCGGATCTCGCCGCCGACGGCACGCCCGTGGTCCTGATCAATGACCTTGCCGACCGGTCCGCCCTGGAACCGGCCGACGACGACCCGGACCTCGTGCGGGTCACCGACGGCGCGGACTGGCCGTCGCACGAGTGGCCGCACGCACCGGGCGACGCCCCCGGCCACGTCGTCGGTGTCGGCTCGGTCCGCCCGGGCACGGCGTGGACCGATCTGCCCCGCCTCGGCTCGGAAGCCGTCCTGGTGGTCCGCGCAGGCTGGGCGCCGGCCGAGTGGCTGCACACCGTCGCCCGGCAGCTCGCCGACGCCGGCATCGCGGTGATCGGCGTGGTGCTGATCGACCCGGACCCCAGGGACCGCACCGACGGAACGCTGTGGGACGCCCTGCACACCGCGCTGCGCGGACGCCGCGGCGCGACCGCCCCGGTGGAGCACCGGGCGGCTTCGGACATCACGACCGGCATCCGCGCCCAGGACCCCGGCGCGCTGCCCGCCCCGGCCAGCACGGCATCAGCGCACCAGGAGGTCACGTGAACGTCACACTCTTCGGACTCGGTTACGTCGGGACGGTCACTGCCACATGTCTGGCCGCCCGTGGACACCACGTCGTCGGCATCGACACCGACGAAGGCAAGGTCGCCGACGTCAACGCGGGCATCCCGCCGGTGGTCGAGCCGGACCTGCCCGAGCTGCTGACCGAAGCGGTGCGCTCCGGCGCGCTGCACGCCACCCGCACGGTCGGTGACAACGTCCGCGAGTCGGACGTGTCCATCGTCTGCGTCGGCACGCCGTCGGCACCGAACGGCAGCACCGACCTCAGCTCGGTGCTGCGGGTCGTCGGTGACATCGGGGCGGCGCTGGTCGACCAGGATCGGCCGCACACCGTGATCATCCGGTCCACGGTGCCGCCCGGAACGGTGGACGAGGCCATCGTGCCGCTGCTGGAGCGCCGGTCCGGCCGCCGGGTCGGCGACGACCTGCAGGTGGCGATGGTCCCCGAGTTCCTCCGGGAGGGCACCAGCGTCTCCGACTTCTTCCACCCGCCGTTCCTGGTCATCGGCGGGACACCGGAGGCGGCCGCGGTGGTGCGCAGACTGTTCGCCTTCCTCGGCGAGGCGTGCTCGGTGCACGAAGTGAGCACCCGCGCCGCGGAGAGCCTGAAGTACGCATGCAACAGCTTCCACGCGCTCAAGGTGTCGTTCGCCAACGAGCTCGCCCGGCTGTACCGGATCCTGGACATCGACTCGCGCCAGGTCATGGACGTGTTCGTGCAGGACCGGCAGCTGAACATCTCCCCCGCCTACCTGCGGCCCGGGTTCGCGTTCGGCGGGTCGTGCCTGCCCAAGGACCTGCGCAGCCTGCTGTACCTGGGCCGGACCAGCTTCGTCGACCTGCCCCTGCTGCAGGCGTCGCTGGCCTCCAACGAGATGCACATCCGGGACGTCGCGGACCGGGTGCTGCACGCCGTGGAGGAAGGCGGCGGCAGCAGGCAGGTGACGCTGCTCGGCCTTTCCTTCAAGCACGACACCGACGACCTGCGGGAAAGCCCCAACGTGGCGCTGGCGGAGATCCTCATCGGCAAGGGCCTCGACGTCCGGGTGCACGACCCGGTGGTCACCATGTCGCGGCTGACCGGGTCGAACCTGCGGTACGTCACCGAGCGTCTGCCGCACCTGGGCCGGGTGCTCCACGACCGGGCCGAGGACGCGATCCGCGGCTCCCACGTGGTCGTGGTCTCCACCGCGAACCCCGAGGCGCTGGCCGCCCTGCGGCGGGCCGAGCCACCGGTCGTGCTCGACCTCAACGGCAGGCTCGGCGCCGAGGTGGAACGGCTCGCCGGCTACCAGGGGGTGGGGTGGTGAGCGCCGCCCGCGGCCGGCACGTCTGCATCGTGGTGCAGAACCTGCCGGTGCCGTTCGACCGCCGGGTCTGGCTGGAGTGCCAGGCGCTGCGCGACGCCGGATACGAGGTGTCGGTGGTGTGCCCGAAGGCCAAGGGCGATCCCTCCTACCAGCAGCTGGACGGCGTGCACCTGTTCAAGTACCGGGCGTTCCCGCCGATCACCCGCCAAATCATGTTCCTGGCCGAGTACACCTACTCGATCGTGGCCACGTTCCTCGGGCTCGTCCGGGCCTACCGGCGGCGGAGGTTCGCCGCGATCCAGCTGTGCAACCCGCCGGACGTGCTGTTCGTGGCGGCGCTGCCGTTCCTGGTGCGCGGGGTGAAGCTGGTCTTCGACCAGCACGACCTGTGCCCCGAGCTGTACGAGTCCCGGTTCGGCACCCGGGCGGCGCTGCCTTACCGGGCCCTGCTGCTCGCCGAACGCATGACCTACCGGCTGTCGTCACGGGTCATCGCCACGAACGACTCCTACAAGCGGGTCGCCGTCACACGCGGCCGGAAGAAGCCGTCCGACGTCACCGTGGTGCGCACCGGCCCGGACCCGGACCGCATGCGGCGCGGCGAGGCGCAGCCCGGGCTGCGCCGAAGCTTCGCCCACCTGCTGGCCTACCTGGGCGTGATGGGCCCGCAGGACGGCGTCGACTTGGCGCTGCGCGCGATGGCGCACATCGTGCACGACCGGGGGCGGACCGACATCGGCCTGACCCTCGTCGGGGACGGCGATGCCGGGCCGGAGCTGCGCGCGCTGGCCAAGGAGCTGCGGCTGGAACCGTACGTCCACTTCACCGGCCGTGTCCCGGACGCGGAGGTGGCGGCGCTGTTGTCCACCGCGGACATCGGGCTGTCCCCGGACCCGCGCAATCCGCTCAACGACGTCTCGACGATGAACAAAACCATGGAGTACATGGCGTTCGAGCTGCCGGTGGTGGCGTTCGACCTGGTCGAGACGCGGGTGTCCGCCGGCGACGCGGCCGCCTACGCCACTGCGAACGATGTCGCCGAGTACGCCGACGTCATCGTGTGGCTGCTGGACGACGAGGTGCGGCGCAAGCAGATGGCCGCGCTCGGCCGCCGCCGGGTGGAGGACGTGCTCGCCTGGCGCCACCAGATTCCCGCCTATGTCGGTGTCTACGACCGCCTGCTGGGCAGCTAGGAGCACCGATGTGCGGTATTGCCGGAAGCTACGGGTGGCCGGGCGGCGGGCCGGTCACCGACCGGATGACCACCGCCGTCGCCCACCGCGGGCCGGACGGATCCGGCCGGTACAGCCATCGCACCGCGGCGGGTGAGGTGCACCTGGGGCACCGCAGGCTGGCCATCCTGGACCTGACCGACGCAGGCGCCCAGCCGATGGTGGCCGACGGCCTGGCGCTGACCTACAACGGCGAGATCTACAACGCGCCGGATCTGCGCGCGGAACTGCAGGCCGCCGGGGTGCGCTTCCGCGGGACGTCGGACACCGAAGTCCTGCTTCAGGCGTGGCGGCGGTGGGGTCCGGCGTGCTTGCCCAGGCTACGGGGGATGTTCGCGTTCGCGGTGTTCGACGAGCGCACCGGTGAACTGACCCTGGCCCGTGACCAGCTGGGCATCAAACCGCTGTTCTACCTGCGGCGCGGGGAGCGGCTGCTGTTCGCCTCGGAACTGAAGGCGCTGGCCGGTGAGCTGGGCGACCAGCTGGAGATCGACCAGACCGCACTGGTGGCGTCGCTGCTGTACTACTGGGTGCCGGACGGCAGGTGCGTGTATCGCGAGGTCGAGAAGCTGCCGCCGGGCACCTGGCTGACCATCCGGCCGGACGGCGAGGTGCGGCATGCGCGGTACTACTCGCTGCGCGAGGTGGCCGAGGAAGCCGCCCACGCCGAGCCCCCGGACCTGCACGAGGTGATCGCGGAGTCCACCCGGCGCCACTTGCTCGCCGACGTCGAGGTCGCCTCGTTCCTCTCCGGCGGCCTCGACTCCAGCTACGTCACCGCGCTGGCGGCGCAGCACCTGGGCGGGATGGCCGCGTACACGATCGGCTTCCGCGCCGCCGACGCCAAGTTCGAGGCCATGCCGGACGACCTGCGCTACGCCAGGGTGGTCGCCGAAAAGTTCGGGGTCGACCTGCGCGAGATCGAGATCGCCCCGGACGTGCTGTCGCTGCTGCCGGCCATGGCGTACCACCTGGACGAGCCGATCGGCGATCCCGCGGCCATCAACACGTACCTGATCTGCCAGGCGGCGCGCGCCGCAGGCGTGAAGGTGATGTTGTCCGGCATGGGTGCCGACGAGCTGTTCGGCGGCTACCGCAAGCACCTGGCGAACACCTTGGCGGTGCGGTACCAGCGGCTGCCGCGCGCCGTGCGCACACCGGTCTCGGCCACGGTGGCCAGGCTGCCGGTGGCCAGCTCCCGGCGCGGCTACCGGTCGGTGCGCTTCGCCAAACGCTTCCTGTCGTTCGCCGAACTGCCGGAGGAAACGGCGTTCCGCCGCAGCTACACGATGTACGACCGGGCGGAGCTGCTGCGGCTGGTCCACCCCGACCTGGCGAGCGCGGTGGACGACGTGCTCACCGAGCACGCCGACGTCTATCACGACCAGGCGCTGGACGACTTCGTCAACCGCATGTGCCTGGCCGACGCGCGGTTGTTCCTGCCGGGGCTGAACCTGGCCTACACCGACCGGGCCAGCATGGCCGCGTCGACCGAGGTGCGGGTCCCGTTCGTCGACGTCGACGTGGTGCGGGCGGCGTTCGCGCTGCCCGGCAACCGCAAGGTCGCGGGCCGCCACGGCAAGCTCGCGCTCAAGAAGGCCGCCGAAGCGGTGCTGCCGCGGGAGATCGTCTACCGCCCGAAAGGCCTGTTCTCCGCTCCCCTGCGCGCCTGGATGAGCCGCGATCTGGCGCCGGTGCTGCGCGAGGTGGTGCACGACGGCGCCTTGGTCGGCTCCGGGTTGCTGCGCCGGGACGCCTTGCAGCTGCTGGCCGACGAGGACGCCGCCGGCCGTCAGGACCGCAGCAAGCACCTGTGGCACGTGCTGGCCCTGGAGTACTGGTTCCGCCGCGCCACCGAGCACCCGACGGCCGGTCACCGGCCGTGGAAGGAGATCGCGTGAAACAGATCGTGCAGAACTACAAGTCCGGCCAGCTGCGGCTGATCGACGTGCCGCGGCCCGCGGTGAAGCCGGGCGGGGTGCTGGTGCGCACGGCGTTCTCGCTGATCTCCACCGGCACCGAGCTGATGAAGGTGTCCGAGGCGGGCATGTCGCTGTTGGGCAAGGCCAAGGCGCGCCCGGACCAGGTGGCCAAGGTGGTGCAGAGCGTGGCCACCAACGGGCTGGCCGCGACCTACCGCAAGGCGATGGGCAAGCTCGACTCGCTCACGCCGCTGGGCTACTCGCTGTGCGGGGTGGTCGAGCAGGTCGGAGCGGGCGTCGACGACGTAGCGGTCGGCGACCTGGTCGCGTGCGCGGGCAACGACCATGCGGTGCACGCGGAACTGAACTGGGTGCCGAAGAACCTCTACGCCAGGGTGCCGGACGGAGTCGATCCCCGGCACGCCGCGTTCGCCACGGTCGGCGCGATCGCGCTGCAGGGCGTGCGGCGCGGCGAGCCGGCCCTCGGTGAAACCGCACTGGTCATCGGGCTGGGGCTGATCGGCCAGCTGGTCGTGCAGCTGCTGGACGCGGCAGGGGTGCGGGTGATCGGCGTCGACCCGGACGCGCAGCGCTGCGAGCTGGCCCGCGAGCACGGCGCGCTGGCGTGCGGGGCGCCCGGCTCCGAGGAGGTCGACGGCGCGGTCGCCGCGCTCACCGGCGGCGCCGGGGTGGACCAGGTGTACCTGGCCGCCGGCGGGTCCACCAACCAGCCGGTCGAGCTGGCGGCCCGGCTCAGCCGGGATCGCGCGGTGGTGGTCGACATCGGCAAGTGCCGCCTGGACCTGCCGTGGAACGCCTACTACGAAAAGGAGCTCGACGTGCGGTTCTCCCGCTCGTACGGGCCCGGCCGGTACGACCCGGGCTACGAGCTGGACGGCCACGACTACCCCATCGGCTACGTGCGGTGGACCGAACGCCGCAACCTCGAGTGCTTCCTCGACCTGGTGCACCGCGGCCGGGTCGACGTGTCCGCGCTGATTGCGCACATCGCGCCGTTCGACTCCGCCGTGGAAACCTACGAGCGGTTGCACAGCGGTGAGCTCGGCGGTGTGGGTGTCCTGTTCGCCTACCCCAGCGCGCGGCCCGAGCCCGCAGCGGTTCCGGCCGCACCGCAGGCGCTGTCCGCAGCGGCTTCGCCGCCGCAGGCCGCGACGCCGATCCGGGGGCCGCTGCGCGTCGCCTTCGTCGGCGCGGGCAACTACGCATCGTCGATGCTGCTGCCGCACTTGGCGGACCGCGAGGACGTGCAGCTGGTCCACGTGGTGACCACGTCCGCGTTGTCGGCGGCCAACGCCCGCCGGAAGTTCGGCTTCGCCGCGGCGTCCACCGATCTGGACGCCGTGCTCGGCGACGACACGATCGACGCGGTGTTCGTGGTGACCAGGCACAGTTCGCACGCCGAGCTGACCCGCCGGGCCCTGCTGGCAGGCAAGGCGGTGTTCGTGGAGAAGCCGCTTGCGCTGTCCGAGCAGGAGCTGGAGAAGGTGCTGGCCGCGGTGGCCGAGTCGGGCAACGACCGGCTGCAGGTCGGGTTCAACCGCCGGTTCGCTCCGCTGCTGGTGGAGGCCAAGCAGCGGTTCGGGCAGCGGGTGGGCCCGGCGACCGTGCGCTACCTGGTCAACGCCGGCCCGCTCGAGTCGTCCAGCTGGTATCGCCGCAAAGACACCGAGGGCAGCCGGTTCGCCGGGGAAGGCGGGCACTTCGTCGACACGGTGAGCTGGCTGCTCGACGCCGACCCGGTGTCGGTCTACGCCTCGGCCACCCGCGGGCACGAGGACGTGCAGGCGACGCTGCGCTACCCGGACGGATCGACGGCGGTGATCACCTACACCGGCTCCGGGCACGCGTCGTTCGCGAAGGAAACGATCGACCTGATCGCCGACGGCAAGGTCCTGCGCTTCGACGACTTCGTGCGCGCTCGCGTCTACCGCGGCCGCCGCTGGGCGGGCGCGGCCGGCCGACTGCCGCGCGGACGCGACAAGGGCCAGGCCGCCGAACTCGCGGCGTTCGTCGAGGCCGTGCGCTCCGGCTCCCCGATGCCGGTTCCGCTGTCGTCGCTGACCGCGACCACCCTCGCCACGCTGGCCGTGTTCGACAGCCTGGCCAGCGGCGCGCCGATCCCGCTCAGCCCGAACGGAGCGCCGTCATGAACATCGCCTGGTACCTCCGCCGCCTGACCGCCATGAGCCCGCGAGAAGTCGCCCACCGAACGGCGACCGCGGTCGAGATCCGCCGGTGGCGGCACGCCGACACCGCCGCCGTGCCGCACACGGTGCACCTGCCACGATTCACCGCACCGCCGCCCGCGGACTGGTGGGAAGCCGCACCCGCGGACGCCGTCGACGCCCTGCTGGCCGCCGCAGACCGGCTGATGGCGGGCCGGGCCGAGTTCTTCGGCGTGGAACGCACCGACTTCGCCAACCCCGACTGGCACCACGACCCGCGCACGGGACGGAACGCGCCGGTCACCTACGCGTTCGACATCCCGTACCGGGACGAGGACGCCGTCGGCGACATCAAGCAGATCTGGGAGCCGTCCCGGCACCAGCACCTGACCGTGCTCGCCGCCGCCTACGCCATCACCGGCGACGAACGGTACGCCACCCGGGTCGCCCGTCATCTGCGGTCGTGGTGGGCGGCCAATCCCCCGCTGCGCGGTGTGCACTGGGTGAGCGGGATCGAGCTGGGCATCCGGCTGATCTCGTGGGTGTGGACCCGCCGGCTGCTGCACGCCTGGCCCGCGGCGAGCAGGCTGTTCGAGGACAACCCGGAGTTCCGTCGCCAGCTGTACTGGCACCAGCGCTGGCTGGCCACGTTCTCCAGCCACGGATCGTCGGCCAACAACCACGTGATCGCCGAAGCCGCGGGGCAACTGTCCGCCGCCTGCGCGTTCGGTTGGTTCGCCGAGTCGCCGCGCTGGCGGGTCAGCGCGCTGCGCACCCTGGACACCGAACTGCGCAACAACACGTTCCCGTCCGGCATCAACCGGGAGCTGGCCACCGAGTACCACGCGCTGGTGCTCGAACTCGGTCTGGCCGCGGTCGTCGAGGCCGAGTGCGCCGGGGTGACCGTGCCCGGCAGCACCCACGACGTGCTGATCAGGATGACCGACGCGGTGGCGGCCATGCTCGACGACACCGGCCGCCCGCCCCGCCAGGGCGACGCCGACGACGGACACGGGCTGATCATCGACGGCCCGGGCACGGACCGCTGGGCGTCCCTGCTGGCCACCGGCGACGCCCTGTTCGGGCGCCTGCCGTGGTGGCCGAAACCTCCGGGTGGTGATGTCCGCTCCAGCGTGCTGGCGGCGCTGGCGCGACCATGGCGCACCGCGGGTCCGGTGCGCACCGGAGGTGCGGCCGAGTCGCCGGGTGTTGGCCTGCACCCGGCGACTCGGCCATCTGCCCGTCCCGCCACCCGCCCGGACCATTTCCCGGACGCGGGCATGACGCTGCTGCGGACCACCAACCACGGCGAGCTGGGCGAGATCTGGTGTCGCTGCGACGGCGGCCCGCACGGGTTTCTGTCCATCGCCGCGCACGCCCACGCCGACGCGCTGTCCATCGAGGTGCGGCACGACGGCGTCGACGTGCTGGCCGACCCGGGCACCTACTGCTACCACGGCCGGCCCGCCTGGCGGTCGTACTTCCGCTCCACGCTCGGCCACAACACCGTGCAGCTCAACGGCACCGACCAGTCCGTCTCCGGCGGGCCGTTCCTGTGGACCCGGCACGCCCGCAGCTCGGTGCTGGTGGCCGATCCCGAGCACGGGTTCTGGCAGGCCGCGCACGACGGCTACGCCTACGGCGAGCACCCGGCGGTGCACAAGCGCACCGTGCACCTGTCCGAGGCGTGCCGGCAACTGCGCGTGGTCGACGAGATCTGCGGGTTCGCGCTGCGCCGCTGCACCATCGCGTTCCATCTCGGCCCGCTCATCACCGCCGAGCTGATCGGGGACACCGCGTGGCTGAGCTGGCCGCACCGGCGTATCCCCGGTGCGTGCCACACGGCCGTCCTCGCGCTGCCCCCCGGCTTGCACTGGTCGGCGCATCGCGGCGAGACCGATCCGCCGCTCGGCTGGTATTCCGCAGGCTTCGGCACGCGTGTACCCGCCACCACCCTGCTCGGCGTCGGCCGCGCCCGCGGTCACACCACGTTCACCACGCTGTTGCGCTTCACCAGTTGACCTGGAGGCTGTCGTGCCCGTCCGCCCGTCTTCCCGTCCCCGGCCCGGCCGCTTTGCCGCCGTGCTGGCAGGCGTGGTCGCGGTGACCGGGCTGGTGTCGTGCACCGCGGGCGGACCGGCCCCTGATCGGGCCGAGCGGCCGATCAGGGTGTGCGACCGGGTCGAGCCGGGACCGGCCAGCCCGCCCGGCGGGGCGGTCGTGGTGCAGCCGGGGGTGGACGACGTGGCCGCACTGACCCGGCAGCGTCCGGCCGGAACGACGTTCTGGCTGGCCGAAGGCGTGCACACGCTCGGCGGGAACGAATTCGCCCAGATCGTGCCGAAGAAGGGCAACGCCTACCTCGGCGCCCCCGGCGCGGTGCTCGACGGCAAGGGGATCAACCGCTACGCCTTCGGCGGCAAGGCGGAGCGGGTGACCGTGCGGCACCTGACCGTGCGGAACTTCGTGGCGCCGGGCAACGAGAGCGTGGTCAACCACGACTCGGCCGACCACTGGGTGGTCGAGCACAACACGATCAGCGACAACGGCGGCGCCGCGCTGGCCGCCGGGGCGCATCAGCGGATCCGGTTCAACTGCCTGCGGGACAACGGCCAGTACGGCATCAACGCCTATCAGGACTCCGGCACCATCACCGGCCTGGTGGTGCACGGCAACGAGATCACCGGCAACAACACCGACGACTGGGAAGCCAGGATCGCCGGGTGCGGGTGCACCGGCGGTGCCAAGTTCTGGGCCGTGGACGGGGCCGACGTCACCGGCAACTGGGTGCACCACAACCACGGCCCCGGGCTGTGGGCGGACACCAACAACAACGACTTCGTCATCCGCGACAACGTCATCAGCGACAACGAAGGCCCCGCGATCATCTACGAGACCAGCTACAACGCAGTGATCGCCGGCAACACGATCCTGCGCAACAACTGGGCGGACGGGCGCAGGTTCGTCACCGAGGGCGACCCGTTCCCGGTGGCGGCGGTCTACGTCTCCGAATCCGGCGGCGAGCCGCGGGTGCCCGCGCGCACCGACAAGCTCGTCATCACCGGGAACCGGTTCACCGACAACTGGTCGGGCATCACGCTGTGGGAGAACGCCGACCGGTTCTGCAACAGCCCGCACAACACCTCGTCCGGGTACTGCACGCTGCTGGTCGACGACGTCAGGCAATGCCGCAGCCCGGCCATCCAGCGCAAGCCGCTGCTCGACGACTGCCGCTGGAAGACCAAGCGGGTGGACATCCACCACAACCGGTTCGAAGTCGACCCGGTCAAGCTCGGCTGCGAACACCTGTGCGCCCGGATGGCCGTGCTGGCCAACTTCGGCACCTCCCCGGCCTGGTCGCCCTACCACGGCGCGAGCATCCAGCAGGCCATCACGTGGCATCAGGGCAACGAGTGGCACGACAACGTCTACGTCGGCCCGTGGCGCTTCATGGCCTACGACACCAGCAGGCTGCTGGAACCGAGCGTCTGGCAATCCGCGCCGCACCGCCAGGACCGCGGCAGCGTCTTCTCGCTCCGGGCGGAGGAACCATGACCACCCAGGACGTCCGCTCGAGCACATCGGCAGGCACCGGCAGGCCGCCCCGGCTGGTCGGCGCGGTGTGGGCCCTGTTGATCGTCAACACGCTCGGGTCGCAGGGCGCGGACACGATCATCCCGATCCCCCGCACGGTCACGCAGATGATCACCATGGGGGCGGTGGCGCTGGCGTTCGTCGTCGCGCTGCTGCTCAACCCGCGGCTGCTGGTGCGCCCCAGCGCGTACCTGCTCATCCTGACCGCGCTGGCCGCGGTCGCCGTGGCCGCGAGCATGCCGCTGGAATCGGGCCTCGGCGGGCTGTTCCGGTGCGCACGGCTGATCGGGTTCGTCGCCACGTTGTGGCTGATCAGCCGCTGGTGGGACGGGTCGCTCGCGTTCGTGCGCTACCACGTCCGGGTGCTGATGGTGGTCGTGGCGTCGGTGGTGATCGGGCTGCTCGTCTCGCCGGGGCACGCACTGCCCGAGTACTACGACGGCAGGCTGGTCGGCGCGATCTGGCCGCTGACCGCGCCGCAGGTCGGCCAGTACGCCGCGGTCCTCGCCGGCCTGGTGCTGATCCTGTGGCTGAGCAAGCTCACCCCGGGCAGCGTGGCCGCGTTCGTCGCGATCCCGTCCATCGGCGTGCTGCTCCTCACGCACACCCGCACCGCAGCATTCGGCCTCGTCGCCGGGCTGACCGTGGCGCTGCTGTCGTCGCTGCTGACCAATCCGCGCGCCCGCAGGGTGTTCACCGTGGGGGCGATCACCGGAGGCGTGGCCCTGGTGGTCTTCCTGCCCGTGCTGCAGGCATGGGTGCTGCGCGGCCAGGACGAGGACGACTTCGGCACGCTGACCGGCCGCGCCAAGGTGTGGGACGCGCTGCTGGCCGAGCCGCGCACCCTGTACCAGGAGCTGTTCGGCACCGGGTTGTCCAACAAGTCGTTCGGCGGCCTGCCGATCGACAACAGCTGGCTGGCCGCCTACCACGAGCAGGGCCTGATCGGCGCGTCACTGGTGGCCCTGTTCCTGATCACGCTGCTGGTCGTGGCGGTGACCAGGCCGCCGTCCCCGCAACGTGCCTGCGCCCTGTTCCTCGTCGCGTACTGCCTGGTCGCCTCCTACACCGAGGCCGGGCTGGCCGACGCGTCCCCGTACCTGCTGCATCTGGCGGTGGCCGCCGCCCTGCTGGTCCCACAGGCCTCCCGCCCCGGCACCGCACGAACAGCTTCGAAGACAGGAGGAGCGTCATGAGCCGACTCCCTCGTCCCGGTGTGCTTCTCGACCGCGACGGCACGATCATCGTCGACACCGGCTACGTCGGCTCGGTCGACCGGGTGGAGTTCATCCCGGGCGCGATCGAGGCGATCGCGGCGTTGAACGCCGCGGGGATCCCGGTGGCGGTGGTGACCAACCAGGCGGGCGTGGCGCGCGGCCGTTACGACATCGCCGACGTCCAGCAGGTGCACAAGTTCATGGCCGCGGAGATGGCCCGTGCCGGCGCGCACGTGGACCAGTGGCTGTTCTGCCCGTACCACCCGGACGGCACGGTCGAGGCGTTCGCCAGGACCAGCAACGACCGCAAGCCCGCCCCCGGCATGGCGCTGGCCGCCGCGCGGGCGCTCGACCTCGACCTGGCCCGCAGCTGGGTGATCGGGGACAGCCCGGCGGACATCGGCCTGGCCAGGGCGGTGGGCGCCCGGCCGCTGCAGGTCGGGTCCGCGACGCCGCTCGACCCGGAGGTGGCGTGCTTCCCCGACCTGCTGGCGGCCGTGCGGTTCGTCCTCGGCGACGGGCGGACGGGCGACGAACCGCGGCGGGCGTCCGCGCAGGCCACCCCGGTGAAGTTCCCCGCCGAGCAGTTCCACCGGGCGGACAGCTTCGGCAGCGCCTACGTCACCGAGCTGGCGCGCGCTTTCGCCACCGTCGACCTGGAACAGATCAGCCGGGCGGCACAGATCCTCGACGACGCGTATTCGCGCGACGCCGGGGTCTTCGCCTGCGGCAACGGCGGGTCCGCCTCGATCGCCAATCACCTGCAGTGCGACCACGTGAAGGGCGTCCGCACCGGTACCGGGCTGACCGCCCGGGTGCAGAGCCTGAGCACCAACATCGAGCTGCTCAGCGCCATCGCCAACGACCTGGGTTACGAGCAGGTGTTCGAGTACCAGCTGCAGTCGCTGGCCCGGCCGGGCGACGTGTTGATCGCCGTCTCGTCGTCGGGCAGCTCGGCCAACATCGTGCGTGCGGTGGACTGGGCGAACGCCCACGGCATGACGACCATCGCGCTGACCGGGTTCGGCGGTGGCCCGGCCCGCAGGCGGGCCACCGTTGCGGTGCACGTCGACTCCACCAACTACGGCGTCATCGAGGACACCCATCAGGCCTGCATGCACCTGCTCGCCCAGTACGTGCGGCAGTCGCGCATGCCCGCCGACGCCGTCGCCACCACGACCTTCTGAGCGCCCCGGAGGGAAGCACCCATGCGCGTAGCCATCAACCTGCTGACCGACGACCCGGCGCATCCGTCCGGCGCGCACTGGTTCTGGACCCGCATCATCCCGGAGATGGCCAAGCGGATGACCGGGGACGAGGAACTGCACCTGCTGGTCAGCCCGAAGATGCGGCCGCTGCACACCGGCTACGGGCCGAACGTGCACTACATCATGTTCCCCTGGTCCAACGAGCGCCGCTGGCCGCGCACGCTGAGCGAACACCTCTACGCGCCGGTGCGGCTCCCCCGGGCCGGGATCGACGTGTTCAACACGCTGCTGGCCCCGGTCGTCAAACCCGCCCCCGGGCTGGTCGCGCACATCAAGACGCTGCACGCCTACACCACGCCGGGCGCGATCGGGCTGCCCACGCGGGTGTACCGGCGGTTGAGCTATCCGCACACGGCCCGGGCCGCGGACGCGATCGTGATCAACTCGCAGAGCCTCAAGGCCGAGGTGCAGCAGTACCTGGACGTCGACGAGTCGAAGCTGCGGCTGATCACCGAGGGCGTGGACCACGACCGGTTCCGGCCCGGTGACCCCGACCAGGCGTGGCACCACCTGATGACCCGCTACCAGGTGCGCAAGCCGTTCGTGCTGTTCGTGTCCTCGTTGTGGCGGTACAAGAACTGCCACGGCCTGATCGAGGCGTTCGCCAGGGCCAAGCCGCAGCTGGGCGACGACATGCAGCTGGTCGTCGTCGGGGCGGGCCGCGACGCCGGTTACGTGCGCGAGCTGCACGACCTGGCCGGCCGCCTCGGCGTCGCCGGGGACGTGGTGTGGATCGGCGCGATCCCCCAGGCGGAGACGGTGTGGTTCTACCGCTGCGCCGAGGTGTTCGCATATCCGTCGTTCAACGAGACGTTCGGCCTGCCGATCCTGGAGGCGATGGCCACCGGGTGCCCGGTGGTCACCTCCGACGTCACCGCCATGCCGGAGACCGCGGGCGACGCCGCGCTGCTGGCCGACCCCGGCAGTCCGGAGTCGATCGCCGAAGCATTGATCCAGGCCACCAAGGACAGCAACGCGCTGCGCGAACGGGGCTTTGCGCACGCGGCGAAGTTCACCTGGGAGGCCACCGCCGAACAAACCCTGCAGGTCTACCGCGAGGTGCATGCGAACCGGAGGTCGCGATGAGAATTCTGGTCACCGGCGGCGCCGGGTTCATCGGATCGCACACGTGCGACCAACTCGTCGCGCGCGGCCACGAAGTCACAGTGCTGGACGCCGTCACAGCCCCGGTCCATCGGGGTGGCAGGCCGATGTACGTGACGCCGGGCGCCGACCTCTACATCGGGGACGTGCGCAATCGCGACCTGCTGGCCAACCTCCTGCGCCGGACCGATGCGGTGTACCACTTCGCGGCCTACCAGGACTATCTGCCGGACTTCTCGCGCTTCACCGACGTCAACGTCACCTCCGTGGCAGCGCTGTACGAGATCGCGGTGGCCGAACGGCTGGACCTGCAGCGAGTCGTCGTCGCTTCGTCGCAAGCAGCCGCCGGAGAAGGGCTCTACCGGTGTCCGGAGCACGGGGAGCAGCTGCCGACCATGCGGCCCGACGAGGTGCTGCGCGCGGGGCGCTGGGACATCGGCTGCCCGGTGTGCGACGGCTCGATGACGGTGTGCCGTACGCCGGAGCGGGTGGCCAACCCGCAGAACGCCTACGGCATGTCCAAACACGCCTCCGAGGTGCTGGCGCTCAACCTGGGGCGCCGCTACGGGATCCCCACGACGGCCATGCGCTACAGCATCGTCCAGGGCCCCCGGCAGTCGGTCTACAACGCCTACTCCGGAGCCTGCCGGATCTTCAGCCTGCACTACCTGCTGGGCAGCGCGCCGACACTGTACGAGGACGGCCAGTCGTTACGCGACTACGTCAACATCCACGACGTCGTCGACGCGAACCTGCTGGTGCTCGAGGACGACCGGGCCGTCGGGCGAGTGTTCAACGTCGGCGGCGGCACCGCGTACACCACCGAGCAACTGGCCGAGATCGTGCGGAAGCGGTTCGGCTCGGAGCAGCGCGCCCGGGTGACCGGGGAGTACCGCTTCGGCGACACCCGGCACATCTGCTCGGACATCGACGCGCTCAAGCAACTGGGCTGGCGGCCCCAGCGCACCCCGGAGGACTCGGTCGCCGAGTACGCCGCGTGGCTGCCGACCATGCCGGATCTGGACGACGTGCTGGCCGAGGCGGACGCCGCCATGCGCTCGCTCGGGGTCGTCCGCAGCGTCAGGAGCCACGGATGAAGGCGTTCCTGCTGGCAGCGGGCCTGGGCACGCGTTTGCGGCCGCTGACCGACCACATGCCCAAATGCCTGGTGTCCGTCGGCGGTGTGCCGATGCTGGACATCTGGCTGGACGCGCTGGCCAAGGCCGGGGTGGACGAGGTGCTGATCAACACCCATCATCACGCCCACCAGGTGCGCAGGCACGTGTCCGCGCGCACCACGGGCCCCGCGGTGACGCTGACCTACGAGCCGCAGTTGCTCGGCAGTGCGGGCACTCTCCGCGCGCATCGCCGGTTCGTCGCCGGCGACGAAATGTTCCTGGCGATCAACGCCGACAACCTCACCACGTTCGACATCGGCCAGCTCGTCGACGCGCACCGGGCCGCGGGGGCGTCCGCGCTCGCCACGCTGACGGTGTTCCAAGCCGCCGACCCGACACAGTGCGGGATCGTCGAGACGCACGACGGCGTGGTGCACAGCTTCGTGGAGAAGCCCGCGGCACCGCGGTCGAACCTGGCCAACGCGGGAATCTACGCCTTCCACCCGGCGGTCCTCGACCGCATCCCGCTGGGGATCCCCGCGGACATCGGTCACCACCTGCTCCCCCGGCTGGCCGGCCGTTCCGGCCGGGTGCGGGCGGTGGAACTCGACGGTTACTTCATCGACATCGGTACGCCGGACGCCTTGCAGCGCGCCCGGCGGGAATGGCGAGGCGCGTCATGATCATCACGCAGACCCCGTTGCGGATCGGCCTGGTCGGCGGCGGCACGGACCTGCCGTCGTTCTACCGCCAGTACGGCGGCCGGGTGCTCAACGCCGCGATCGACAAGTACGTCTACGTCATCGTCAAGCAGCGCTTCGACGACGACATCTACGTCAACTACTCGCGCAAGGAGATCGTCCGGCACGTCGCCGACCTCGAGCACGAACTGGTGCGCGAGGCCATGCACATGGCGGGTGTGCACGGCGGTGTGGAGATCACCACCCTCGCCGACATCCCGTCGGCTGGCTCGGGCCTCGGGTCCTCCTCCGCCGTCACGGTCGGCCTGCTGCAGGCGCTGTTCGCCTACCGCGGGCGGCAGCTGAGCGCCGAGGAGCTGGCCGACCGCGCATGTGCCGTCGAGATCGACCGGTGCCGCAAACCGATCGGCAAGCAGGACCAGTACGCGGCCGCCTTCGGCGGGGTGAACGACATCCGGTTCGGGCCGGGCGACCAGGTCCGGCTGGAGCCGGTGGTCATGGCGGTGGAGGCGCGGCGGAGGTTGCAGGCGGAGCTGATGCTGTTCTTCACCGGGAGCACGCGCAGCGCCACGACGATCCTGTCGGAGCAGAACGCCAACACCAGCGACCGGATCCCGCAGCTGGAGCTGCTGCGCGATCTGGCGGGCGAGGCGGCGGACGGGTTGCGGGCAGGACAGGTCGATGCGCTCGGGGTGGCGTTGCACAAGGGCTGGCAGGCGAAGCGGACGCTGGCCTCCGGGGTGTCGAACTCGGCCATCGACGCCGCCGTGGAGTCGGCACTGGCGGCGGGCGCGACCGGCGCCAAGGTGACCGGCGCGGGCGGCGGCGGGTTCCTGCTGGTGACCTGCCCGGTGGAACACCAGCGCGCGGTCCGGGAGCGCCTGTCCGGCATGCGGGAGCTGCCGATCAAGCTGGAACCGGTGGGCTCGCGGGTGATCTTCAACGTGCACCGGGACATCTGGGGCTGACGGGAGACTCGCAGCGACGGACGAGCCCAGGTACGGCCGCCGCCCACGACCGGCCGTTCACTGCTCGCCGTGGCAACACTCGCCGGGTGACCCAGGACGAACACCTCGCTGAGGCCGACGTCCGGCTCAAAGTCGGCTGGACTCACGCCACGACGCTGCTCGTGCAACCAGTCAATCAGTTCATGGTGCAGCTGGGAGCGATGTCGGGCAACAACCCGACGGCATCCACCTCGTCCTGTGCCCTTTTTCTTCCGGTCGTCTCCGCAACGGACGCGGCCGGACAGCAAGAGAGCTATCCCATCTGGGTGGGAGGCTGCCGGTGGACGTGCATGGCCGTTACTACCTGACGCGTGAGCGGGTCGGCGAACTCATCGACCTGCTGCAGCAGGTTGCGGACCGGCACGATGACGCCACCGACAGGACACCGCATGACGATCGCAGTCTCTGCGGACGGTCCGAACCACGTCGTCACCGCAACCACGACTGACACGGTCGTGGGAAAAATGACGCCTGCGCTGAGTACCCCCGTCAGCAAGGTCGTGTCATTGCCCCGCCGGACCGGTGGCCGCCGAATGCAACGCCTCCACACTGTCCGCGAAGTGAAAACTGCGGTCACTTTCCAGCTCACCAGGGCCAACAGCCACAAAGAGAAGTCCGGGAACGTTCCTGGCACCAAGGCTCGCCAATGGCCACCCAAGTGGTTCTCCGGTGACGAAGGTGACGGATCGGCGATCGGTGCGCACGCAAAGGAACTCCTCGGCGACGATTTCGGTAAGTGAAAGGTGTTCGTGGCAGCGGCCCCTCATTGCTGCCGAGCTCACAAGGCACCCTGATCACAGCCGGTGGGTAGCAATGTTCGGCGAGCTCGCTGAAACCGATTGCGAGTGCGGCGACCGCCCTCGCCGGCTCCGTCGGAGCGCTGCTCGGACGGCGGGGAGGCCGCCCGTCCGGCACCGCTTCTCGTCCCGTCCCCGACAGTCGCCGAAGTGTGCTGCCACCTGGGTGAACATGCAGCCGCACAGGTCGAAGCCAGCCTTCTCCGATCGTTGGCTGACGGCCAGTTCGTTCCGGTCGAGCTGGTCGAGTGCGATGACCGCCGCATGGCCGAACTCGTACTGAAGTATGCCGATCTCCCTCTCGGTGGGAGCGACGCGGCAGTCATCGCCGTCGCGGAGCGGCTGCGGGTCACCACGGTGGCGACGATTGACAACCGAGGATTCCACACGGTGCAGCCGAGGCACGTGCCCTACTTCACACTCCTACCGCACTGAAGGCGTTCCGTTCCCGGCCCCGGAAAACAGCTCGGCGAGCACGGAAACGCGGCGGACGGCAGTTCCGACGTTCAGGTATGCATTCCCGGAACCCGACGTCCCCCGGTGCCCCGCCTGCGCTGCCGTGGACGTTGCGGCCGCTGCTGTCCGTCGCCGGCGTGCTCGCCGCGACGGTGCTCAGCGCGCTGACCGCCGTCTACGTCAGCGGGCATCGATTGTGGCCGACCGACGGAGTGGAAGGCCCGGCCATCGAGCCACCGTTGCGCGCCCTCGCGGTAGCCGTCGACGCGCTGGGCGAACCCTTCGGTGCGGTCGTCGTCATCCCGTCGCTCGCTGCCGTGTGCTGGCTGCTTGGCCACCGACGGCTCGCCGCCCTGGCCGTCGCCGGGCCGGTGCTGACCGTCGCCGTGACTTCGGCGCTCAAACCGCTCACCGGCCGCGTGATCCACGGTGACAACCTGGCCTTCCCGAGCGGCCACACCGGGATGCTGACCGCCGTCGGCCTGGTCGGCGGCCTGCTGGTGGGAAGCCGGATCACCGCGAATCGCCGGAAGGCCGCCGTCGTCGCGGTGGGGTCCGCCCTGGCGTGCGGCGTGGCCATGGGCTGGGCACAGACGGTGCTCGTGTCCCACCACCTGACCGACACCGTCGGCGGGCTGTGCGCGGCGCTGGTCGTCGTCCCGGCCACCGGCTGGGCCATCGACCATCTACCGCAGCTGGGAAGGACATGACATGGCAGGCCGGGCACCCTGGATCGTTCTGGCGGTGGTGGCCGTCGGGCTCGGCGTCGCCGTGGCGGCCGACAGCGGAGCCCCGGCGCCACCCGTGGGCGCGGCGGCATCGCACGAAACCCCGGCCGCGGCGGCCGGGAAGGTGTGCGGCACCGGCTCCCTGCGGGGGCCGGCCAAGCCACCCGCGGGAGCGGTCGAGGTCCCCGCGGGCGACAACAGCGACGTCGACTTCGCCCGCCCCGGCACCACGTATTGGCTCGCGCCCGGCACGCACACGCTGGGCGACGACGAATTCGCCCAGATCGGCCCGGCCGACGACACCACGTTCGTCGGAGCTCCCGGCGCCGTGCTGGACGGACGCGGAGTCAACCGCTACGCGTTCGGCGGCAACGCGGCGGGCGTGACCATCCGGCATCTGACCGTGCGGAACTTCGCGGCACCACGCGACGAGGGCGTGGTCAACCACGACTCCGGCAACCGGTGGCGGATCGAGCACAACACGTTCACCCGGAACAAAGGGGCAGCCATGATGGCCGGCTCGGGCCAGCGGATCGTCGGCAACTGCGTCGCGCACAACGGCCAGTACGGGCTCAACGCCTACCAGGCGGGCAACCAGCTCACCGGCCTGCTGGTGGAAGGCAACGAGTTCACCGGCAACAACACCGACGACTGGGAAGCGAAGGTCGACGGCTGCGGCTGCACCGGCGCGATGAAGTTCTGGTCGGTCGACGGCGCCGACATCCGCGGCAACTGGATCCACCGCAACCACGGGCCGGGGATCTGGGCCGACACCAACAACAACGACTTCCTCATCGAGGACAACCTGATCGAGGCCAACGACGCGCAGGCGATCTTCTACGAGATCAGCTACAACGCCACGATTCGCAACAACGTGCTGCGTCGCAACACGTGGCGGGAAGGCCGTGACTTCGCCGACCAGGACGACTGGTTCCCGGTCGGCACCGTCTACCTGTCCGAGGCCGGTGGTGAGCCCCGCGTGCAAGCCAGAACGTCGGTGCTGGAGGTCACCGGCAACGTCTTCGACAACAACTGGGGCGGGGTCGTCGGCTGGGAGAACTCCGACCGGTTCTGCGGCACCAACACCACGTCGGAATGCACGCTGCTGGTCGGCGAGGACGAGGGCGACCGCTGCACCGGGTCAGCCATCGAACGTGAACCGTGGTACGACGACTGTCGGTGGAAGACGCAGCGTCTGCGAATCCACGACAACACGTTCATCCTCGACGCGGACAAAGTGGACGATGGATGCGAACCCCGCTTCTGTGCCGTGCACGCGCTGGTGGCCAACGTCGGGACCTGGCCGGAGTGGTCCCCGTACCACGGGCGCAGGGTGCAGCAGGCGATCACGTTCCGCCAGGACAACCGGTGGTACGACAACCGCTACCGCGGGCCGTGGCAGTGGGTGGGCTACGAGCCGGGCAGGTATCTGACGTTCGACAAGTGGCGGGCAGCGCCCTACCGGCAGGACCCCGGGTCGTCCTGACCGGCGTCCACCTGGACATCCGTGTCGGCGTGGATTACGCGGCCACGGGGCTGGCGGTGCTGGAGGCCGAGTGCGCGCGGCTGGAAAGCCTCGACGGCAAGAAGCTGTACCTGCAGACCGCGGACGCCTTCAACGAGTCGTGCCTGACCATGCAGGACGTCGAGGGCAATGAGATCCGCCTGGACTGACCGGGGCCGCCTGCGGTGCCAGCCCCACGGGCACGGCTCGCCGGTCCTGGGCGAACGGGAGGGGTGAGCTCGTCCCGGGTGCGCGGGTGCGCTGGTGCTGGGTGAACGGGAGGGGCAAGCTCGTCCCGGGTCCACGGTGCGCCGGTCCTGGGCCGGCTGGACGGCGTGCCGGGCGGATCTCGACCACCTTGCCCTCCGGCACGCGCCGGAGGAACCGCCGTGGGCCGACGCCGGGCGGATTCTGGCACGCCCAGCAAGCGCGCCCTGTTCCTCCGACGGCGGCGAAGCGTCGAAGCCGTCCCACCAGCCGAACCTCCTGAGAGCGGGCGGGTCGACATGGCCAAGGCAGCCTTCCAGAACTCCGCCACCGCTCTCGGGTCGGCGCAATCGAACGTGACCCGGGACTGTCGTACCTCAGCCATCCGGCCGCCTAGCGGCGGGCGTCAGGCGTAGCGACGGAAAACCGGCTTGATCGAACGGCCACCCATCCACGGGGTCGGGTCGCCCGCCTCGAGCGCTTTCCGATACACGACGCAGGCCTGTGCGACGACGTCGACCGTCTTGTCGATTTCGGCGAACGTCAAGGCGTTGCTCACCACGAACGACGGGCCGATGACACCGTTGAGGATCAGCTGCCGCATGAACAGCGTCCGGTACTGCTGCGACGGCTGCTTGTTCTCGTCGAGCGTGGCGAAGACCAAGGCGCACGGCCTGCCGCGCACCACGAGGTGCTCACCCACCCCCATGGCCTCGGTGACCTCGCGAACCCCGGCAGCGAGCCGCTCCCCCAACGCGTGCATGTTCCCGACGACGTCCTGCTCCCGGTAGACGTCCATCACCGCCACCGCGGCGGCCAGCGCATGCGTCTCGGCACCGTGGGTCGTCGACAGCAGAAACACCCGTTCCCGGTGATCACGCAGCCCGCCGAGTTCCATCACGTCCCGACGCCCGGCCAGCGCGGAGACGGCGAAGCCGTTGCCCAGCGCCTTGCCGAACGTGGACAGGTCCGGCACCACCCCGTACAGACCCTGCGCACCGGAGGCCGACCACCGGAATCCGGTGATCATCTCGTCGAAGACGAGCAGGCAGCCGTACTGGTCCGCCAGCTGCCGCAACCCCTGCAGATAGCCGGGCGGAGGTTCGCGCATCGCGGCCGGCTCGAGCACCAGGCACGCGATGTCGTCCGGGTGCCGTCGCAGCAGCTCCTCCACCGCGGCGAGATCGCCGTACGGGAAGGTGACGGTCAGCGCCGCGATCTCGTCGGGGATGCCAGCCGCCATCGGCGTGGTCGCCACGAACCAGTCGTCGACCGAGAAGAACGGCTGGTCGCGGCACAGCGCCACCAGGCGGCGGCCGGTCGCGGCCCTGGCGAGCCGGACGGCCGCGGTGGTCACGTCGGAGCCGTTCTTGGCGAACTTGACCATCTCCGCCGTGGGCACCGTGGCGAGGAACCGCTCGGCGGCCACGGCTTCGATCACGCTGGGCCGGACGAAGTTGCTGCCCCGGTCCAGTTCCCGGCGCACCGCCGCGAGCACCCGGGGGTGGGCGTGGCCGAGGGTCACGGACTTCATCCCCGAGCCGTATTCGATGTAGCGATTGCCGTCGACGTCCCACACGTAGGCACCGCGACCGTGGGAGATCACCGGGTCCAGCGCTTGCGGATACTGGTCGGATCCCTTGGCGTAGGTGTGCGCGCCGCCGGGGATCAGCGCGTGCAGGCGCTGGTTGAGCTCGGCCGACTTGGGCAGCGGGTGATTCATGGCGAACTCCTTGCTCGGTTCGCGAACAACGTCCGGTCCAGCACCGCGAACTGACGGTCCAGTTCCTCCCTGGCCTGCCTGCTGCGCTCGCGCAACTGTTCGGCGCGCTCGGTGCGGACGGCCTGCAGCTTGGTGAACCGGTCGATCAGGTCGTCCAGGGTGATCGAGCGCGCGGGCACGCAGAACTCGCCCATGCCCATGGCGGACATCAACACGTCGTGCTTGTCCGCGTAGCTGATCGACAGCGTCGGCTTGCCGAGCTTCAGCCCGCAGAGCACGTTGTGGTAGCGGGTGGCCACCACGATCTCCACGTTGGCCATCTGCTCCATCAGCTCGCCCAGTGTGGTGGCTCGCGGCGCGCCGATGGACGCGGCCTTGTCCGGCCGGTAGCGGAGCGCGTCCGCCAGGACCTCGACACGGACCTCGTCGTCCTCCACGTCGCCGAGGAAGAGCCGGACGTCGTAGCCGGCGTCGAACAGCCAGTGCACGAACTTCTTCATCGTCTCCACGTAGTTGCGCTGCAGTTCGTCGGCGTGCTGCCGGTCCTCGTTCCCGCCGCGGTAGGCCATCAGCCCGACACCGACACGCCCTGCGGGATTCCTGCTGGGGCTGGGCGACGGCAGCGCGAAGGCCAGATCCGGATAGACCTTGTCGGCCGAGACGTCGACACCCATGTCGGCCACCGCATCACGCGACAGCTCGTCCCGGTACGACCGGTAGTCCGCCAGCTGCGCCCCCTTGGCGAACAACCACCGGGTCACGCGTTCCCGGATCACGTTCGCCCCGACGCTGATCAGCGCCACCTTGGTGCCGAACTGCCTGGCCGCCACGCCGAGCCAGAACAGCGAGTACGGAAACGCCCACGGACGCACCGGGGTCGTCGTCTCCAGCACACCCATGCCGGGCACGATCACCACGTCGTACTTGCGTACCCAGGCGAACGTGCGGAACGGGTCGAGCAGTTTGCCGACGATCTTGAGCACGGCCGACGGCAGACCCCTGGTCGACCATGCATGCGCCTCGTACCACTGCATCGAGGTCGCCGGCGCACCGTAGCGGGCCGACGCCTCCTCGGGCCCCATGCAGAAGAAGCCCAGCTGGACATCGGGATACCGGGCCCGCAGGTCGGTGACGACGGCTTCCAGCGACCCGTCGTTACCGAGGTTGCCCGAACAAAGGATGCCGAACATGCCGACCCGGGCCGCGCCGGGCGACGTCCTCTTCCGGAAGAAACGGAGCAAGGTCATGACTCCTGGTTCTGCAGCACGGCGGGCGCGCCGGCGACGTCGGCACGGCGCACACCGGCCCGGCGGGCAAGCCACTGCGTCAGATGGCGGTAACACGTCAGCCGATCGGCCACGGACAGCGGAGCTCGGTAGATGGCACGGACCAGGCCGGCCAGGAACTCGGCGTACAGCCGGGCAGTGGACTGCGTACCGCGGCGAGGTTCCAGCTTGGCGCACACCGACGGCACCGACCCGGAGTTCTCGATCCGGCCCGGGTGCTCGCGCCGGAAGTACAGCACTTCCGGTACCTGGTGGAACGGCCCGTGCAAGGACAGCTCCATCACCAGCTTCCGTCCCGCGTTGTGGTAGCTGGCGTGCGGTGCGATCCGCCGCAGCTCGCTGGTGCGGATCACGCCGTAGAAGTCGTCTCCGCCTTCGGTGAGCAGCAAGCTGCGGAAGCGCTCCGGGGCGTACGGTGAATCGGTGGCCAGGGTGTAGTCGTAGGTGCCGATGACCTCACCGTGCTCGCCTGCCGTGCCCATGTAGGCGTGCGCCAGCACGATGTCCGGCATCTCGTCGAGGGCTTCCACACAGCGGCGGAGCAGGTCGGCGCCGTACAGGTCGTCGTGCGCGGCCCACTTGAAGTACTCGCCACGAGCGTACTGGACGACCACGTTGTGGTTGGGCCCGGCGCCGATGTTGACCTCCTGGCGCAGATACCTGATGCGGGAGTCGGCCGCGGCGTACTTGCGGCAGATCTCCGGCGTGCCGTCGGTGGAGGCGTTGTCGGAGATGATCAGCTCGAAGTCGGTGTAGGTCTGGGACAGCAGCGCGTCGAGTGCCTTGGCCAGGTAGTTCTCGCCGTTGTACACCGGGAGGCCGACGCTCAATCGGGGTGCGGCAGTCATGGTGTCCTCATTTCGCTCGGGTCGCTCATGTCGTCATCGCTGTCGGGTGGCCGCCGATTCGCCGGTGCCGGCTGCGACCCCGGCGGCGAAGTCGTGTTCACGCAGTCCGGCGGCGAGTTGCCACCACCACGCGGCCGCCCCCAGGCCGAGCGCGACGGCGACCCCCCACGCCGACCCCGCGGCCCCGCCGGCGACCGCTCCGGCCAGGCCCGCGGTGAGATAGGCACCGGCGGTGATCAGCTGAGCGCGCAGGCTCCGGCGCGCCGCGCCCAGCGCGCGCACGCCCGCCGCGGCACCGTTCATCAGCCCCGCCGCGGCCACGTCGAGCGTCACCGGCACGATCAGTTCCGAGGCCAGCGGCCAGACGTCGCCCAGCACCAGCCGCCCGAGATCGTCGTCGACGAGAACCAGCAGGGCGACGCCCCACAGCAGCGCGGCCCCGGCCTGAATGCCGCCAAGCCAGCGGCAGAACGACACCAGCTGCCGCCTGCCCCGGCGCAGCATGCGCGCTGCCTCGGGCACGGCGACCAGGCTCAGCCCCATCAGCACCGCCAGGAACGGCCCGAGCAGCAGTTCGGCACCGCGGACGGCGCCCACGTCGGCCAGCCCGGCGACGGCGCCGAGCCCGTAGGCGCGCAGCTGGGTCGCACCGCTGATGGAGACGTTCTCCACCAGGTAGCGCGGGCCGAGTTCGCGATGATCGTGCAGCCAGGACCTGGTCCCCGACCAGGCGGGCCGGAGGCCGGTCTGCCACCAGCCGTATCCGGCGGCGACGGCCGCCGATCCACCCCAGGCCAGCAGGAAACCGAGCATGCTGCCGTGCTGGGCTGCCAGCACCATGAGCGGGACCAGCGCCACGCCACGCACCATGTCGTTGCCGAAGGCTCGTTTGCCCAGCCCGGCGGCGAAGAAGGCGAACCGCCAGCTGTCCTGCAGCATCAGAGCGGGCAGCACGACACCCAGGCCGGCGAAGGCGGTGCCGACCGATCCGCTGACCGTGCTGCCGAGGATCAGCCCCACCGCGACGCACAAGGCTCCGGCGACCAGTCCCACCTGCAGCGCGGTGGCCGTGGACCGGGACACCGCCAACCCCCACCGCGCCGGGGCGACGCCGCTGAACCGGACCACGAGCGGGTCGGTCGACACCCCGCGCGAGATGTTGAGCACGACGGTGTAGGTGACCCAGGCCAGGCTGAACACACCGAACTCCACCGGACCGAGCGCTTTGGCCACGAAGACGCCGACGGCGAAGTTGGTCATGCTGGACACGGCCTGGTCGGCCAGGCCCCAGGTCAGCCGGATGACGGTGCTCATGCGGCGCTCACCGGCCTCGCCGTCGATCCGCTGCCCG